>CAYXVW010000230.1:0-4104 GCA_964468695.1 uncultured Balneolaceae bacterium
GCAGTAGGGCATAAATTAAATCACCTGCCTCTTCTATTCTAATGATCAAATTTCTCTACTTGTTAACTATTTGTATATTGCTTTCAGCAGTTGGGGAATCTAAAATCTTAACTAATTTATTTTACTTTTATTCGTTAAAGATTCAGATACCAATATTAATCTTACCTAACAAATGCGTTATGGAATCAACAATCGATAAAAAAAAGATTGTTCAAACAATCGATGAACTCCCGGAAGATACCACTATAGAAGAAGCTATTGAGCGGCTTACAATACTACATAAAGTAAGTAAAGGGTTACACCAGTCTCAAGAAGGGAAGGGCATGAGCCAAGCCGAAGTTGAAAAACACTTTCAAGATCGTAAAAAAGATCGCAATACCTGATGGATATCCATTGGAAACCTCAAGCGATCAGAGACTTAGAAGCTATTGAAGAGTACTACCTTAAAACTGCTCCTCAATATGGAGAAGTTTTCATTGATAATATATTAGCAACTACCCGCCAATTAACACAATTTCCCCAATCCGGACGTATTGTTCCGGAAATTGATGATACTACCATTCGAGAACTTATTTATCGCAATCATCGCATTATCTATTTGACTGAAGAAGAGAGCGATCAAGTAGAAATTTTAACCATCATTCATTCTGCCCAGCAATTAGGTTCAATTAAGTAGGCTAAATAAACCGATGCGCACCTCCCACCAAAGAGATGCGCATCGTTGACTGTAATCATAAGCATCAACCAAATGGTTAATGCGCATGATTTATGGGATTAGAGCCTATGCCTTTGTATAGGTCACGTTATTCAGCATCTGCTGGAACTTGGGACCCGGCGTAAAAATAATGCGTGCTTTCTTTATACTGTCGGCACTGACCTCTTCCTCGGTATCGTGACCTTCACTGCTGATACTAAGTCGGAAATTTCCCAGATCTCCAATGCGTACGATATTCCCTTCCGCCAGCTCATCTGGCACAATGTCCAGCAGGCTGTACAAGACAGCACGGATGTCCGCACCGCTGACCGTACTTATTTTTTCAATCCGGTTGGTAAGTGCATTGATATTTGCCTCTCCCGTGGAAATGGCTGATGCATAAAACTTCTTTGTACCGCCGCCTGCCACGCCGGGCTCTCCTCGTTGAATAACATTATATGTAACTGACATATGTATTTGTGGTTAGTTAATATTTAAATAGAGGTTGATATATTTAACCTCTCTCTTATAGTTAGATCCAAAAAGAGACCAATCCTTACAAAAAAAATTATTTTTTTTTGATATAGGACTAGCGCACGAGGCACCGAGTAATTCGGTACGGCGGTCATATATATCCAAAAATTTAGAAGAAGAGTTTCTTTATAAGAGTCCCACTCCTTAATATTGGAGAGAAAAGGAGTGGGCCAATTGATTCAATTTTTAACCTGACAGGAGAGTCTACAGCGGACTAATCTTTTCCTCATTCACTTCTCAACGAATCCGGAATCGTATAGATTTCCTGGGAGTTGATCTCGTCAGCGCCACGAACTTTGGACCCCGCCGCAATATAAATCTTGTCCTTATGCAGCACAGCCTGCGTACCGTGGCGGCCTACATTCAGCGAATCGAGGGCATCCCATTTCCCGGTTTCTGTATTCAGAGCTTCTACCTCGGCATGGGCATCGGTCTGGGCAGCACTTTCTCCACCAAGAACCACCACATATTTGCCAATGGCAATGGACATTGAGCCCGCGCGTTCCGTCGGAAGATCACCGGAGGGAGAGAGGGGCGTCCACTTACCCGTATCAAAATCATACACATCCACCTCCGGAATCGTCAGTTCAAAGGTCGCGCCAGTCGCCTGAGAGCTACGTCGTCCCCCGGCCGCATAGAGTTTCCCGTCGATTACCGCCGCCTGAAAGTGATCGCGGTTCCGCGGAGCATTGGCCAGCCTATTCCAATCGCCCGTTTCGGGATCAAACACATCCAGCCAACGCACATGTCCGTCAGCATGACCGTTTTGGATGCCGCCTGCTATATAGATCTTGCCTTCATGAGCCACGGCTGCTGCCGCACCGCGCCGCCGGTCTTCGGGAATCTCGGGTCCCTTGGTCCATTCATCCGCCGAAGGGTCATAGATATAAACATTGGGGATCGGATCCTCATACGGATAGCCACCATTAAAAGCTCCAATCACATAAATTTTATCATCCAGCGGCACTGCCTGGAAATGGTGCATCGAAAGGGGTGGTGTAGCTTTGGTTTCCCACTCTCCCGTTGCAGGATCATAGGCCTCAACCGGACGCTCACCGCGTCCGCCCAGCAGGTACAGCTTGTTATCCACAGCGGTATAGGCATTTTCATGTCGGTGCGTGGGGAGCTCTTCCCCTTCAATCAGTTCCCAACTTCCGGATGATTGCTGGGCATCCGCCGGGACAGTCAGCATTCCAATAAGAAGTATAGCTGTTGGTATAAATATCGGTGCTTTCATAAATATTGTGTTTTATTTTTAATTAATGCTCATCAATAGCCCACAAAAGTCCATTGGCAACCTTCCTCAAAAATACTTCCTCCTCAAACATCTCATTATTATGGCCAAGGGTAGTGGCAAAGATCCGTGTGTCTTCAATCTCGTGGGTCCACGTAGCGGTGTGATATTCTTCGGTTTCTTCGCCATAGGCCTTGGCCAGAGGCGTAATATCGCCCCATATTTTTTCTACAACATACACCTCATCCATTGGAGTTCGAAACGTATCCGGGAACCCTTCCATAATCGGATGATCGGGCGCTATGTTTTTGACCTCAAATTCCCGTTGGTCTTCATGTCGCATGGACTGGAAACCCATGAACTCAAACCAGGGGTCGGCCGGCTCCGAATAACGATAACTGTGAATAGTGGCGTGAATAAGCACGGCCGGAGTCCCTTTGTGATGTTCTACAAATTGCTTTACAAAATCGGCGTCCTCCACCCGGCCAAAACCGGTATTGTGTACAACCACATCGTAGTCTTCGGCCCAGTTTTCCTCCTGCAATATTGAAAGGTGGTGATCGGGTTCGCCATCTCCCTCGTGTACAATAGTCCACTCAATGCTATCGGCAAGCTGTTCATTAATACCTTCTGTCAGCAATTTTTTCTGCGTTTCATAATCGTGCCAGCCTCCACCGGTAAGCAACAGGGCCTGTATCGGCTTTTTCTGATCCTGGGCTACTGCACAGGAAACAAGCGCCAGGATTACCGTTAAACCCACAAGCTGAGAAAGGAGGGATATATTCATCATAAATGCATCATTTAAGTTAGTTGTCTCTGGGATATTGTAAATCCAAAGAAGATCATTCGATAGAACCAGAGTGACCTATAGCTTTTTATTCATCCCTCTTAACCTATAATGATTAAGCCGAAATCCAATTTCTTTATTTTAACAGGCAAAAGTACCCTGATAAATTGCCAACGATCAAAAATTTATGGCACTAAACAATAACAATTGGCTGTTATATCTTATAACGTATTAGCCGCTTGAACCAAAAATTACTATAATAAATCAGATATATTCATCAATAAATCTACTTCAATAAATTATGGAAAATATTGATCCCGTCGAACTCTCCCGCCAGCTGAAAAAACCCAGCGGAAAGGTTGGCAGTGAAGTAGCAAACAAGCTCAATGAGTCCAACCAGAAATTATACGGATTGGGTTGGGATATGATGGATGCTGCTGAAGCCCGACAGGTATTGGAAATAGGATTCGGCAATGGCCGGCACCTCTCTCATTACTTTGAATTAAATCCGGATATTACCGTTACTGGCGTGGATTTTTCTAAAGAGATGTGCGAAGAAGCCCGCAGTTTTCATCCTGACCTCATTACAAATGGCAAACTCACCATTCATTGTACCGATGCCCTTGATATGCCGGTCCCCGATCAGTCATTTGATCTGGCAGTGGGACTCAACATTATTTACTTCTGGGATCCTCCCGAGCCCTACCTTAATGAACTTGCCCGCGTGCTAAAACCCGGCGGCAAGCTCCTTTTGGGATACCGTCCCCGAAAATCCGTCGAGCACCTGGAATTCACCAGGCAAAACTTCATCCTTTATGAGCCGGAAGAACTCAATAGCTTGTTATCCCGGAATGG
>CAYXVW010000231.1:0-4073 GCA_964468695.1 uncultured Balneolaceae bacterium
ATGGAGATCAATTCTCTCACACCGTTACTATTCCTGCCAACACGCGCGCAACGGTTACTCTTCCCAATACAATGTCAGATAGCATTACTGAAAGCGGTAAAGACCTTACAGATACAGAAGGAATACACGGGATAGAAGAGAAAGGAGAAAATGTTGAAGTAGAAATTGGGTCCGGTACTTATCACTTTGTTTATGCCTGGCAACAGCTGGAAAAGGAATCAGGAAATAATAAAAGCGGTAAAGAAAAAGAATTAACTATAGACCATAAACTTGCCGAATTGATTGCTGATAAGAATGCCAGAAAGATATTAAATGATGAGTTGCCGGAACTAATGGACTCTCCCTGGCTGAGTCAGGTAATGGGATATCCCCTTGAGCGAGCTGCGCAGAGTCTACCCGGGCAATTCAGTATATCAAACGAAAAGGTGAAAGCTATAGATCAAATGCTAAGTAATTTGAACCAGTGATTATGGATAGGAAAAGATTTCTTCAAACAATATCTGCCGCTCCCTTTTTATTCAATCCATTATGGTTGGGAAGCGGCAAGGATAACGTATCCGACTTCTGTAAAAAGCTAAAACCCGCAGGACGTATATTGGAGACTGAGGAATATTATGTATGGGGATGCAGTCCCATTGCAGGGGATGATGGACGCATTCATGTTTTCTATTCCCGCTGGAAAGACGATCCCGGTATGGGTGGATGGATTACCAGTTCGCAAATAGCCCATGCGGTGGCGGAATCGCCCGAATCTGATTTTGAACACGTAGAAACGGTATTTTCTCCCAGGGGAGAAGGCTTCTGGGATGGAACCACCTGTCATAATCCACACATTCAGTATTTAAATGGTCGATACTATCTTTTTTATATAGGAAACAGCAACAGAAGCACCAATACTAAACGAATTGGTTTAGCCGTATCGGATTCTCTCGATGGGCCTTGGGAACGACCTGACAAACCTTTATTGGAAGCCGGAGAAGAGGGGAGCTGGGACGATCATTGTACGACGAATCCTTCTCTGGTCCAACATCCTGACGGCCGCTATTTTCTCTATTATAAATCATGGAATACGTATGAATATGAAAACTATACGGATCCTAATATAAGGGGTAACCGGAAATATGGCCTGGCAATAGCCGACTCGCCGGAAGGTCCCTATAAAAAGTATGAAGGCAATCCCATCATCGACTACTCCGACCGGGGAGATAACATCCAGGCAGAAGATGGTCACGTCTGGTA
The DNA here is from genome assembly GCA_964468695.1 of uncultured Balneolaceae bacterium. Taxonomy (GTDB): domain Bacteria; phylum Bacteroidota; class Rhodothermia; order Balneolales; family Balneolaceae; genus Fodinibius. Next base: position 1,240 of record CAYXVW010000231.1, read on the forward strand.
TGAAAACGGGAAATTTAAAATGTTGATGCGTGACATGGGAATATACAATCACCAGTATGGCCTCTATCTGGAATCTTCTGATGGGATCCACTTCTCGGAAGAACCTCAGATAGCCTACTACGAAACAGATCACTATTTTCAGCAGCCGCCCGCTCCCGATCATTTATCAAAATACGGTAGGTTTGAAAGGCCCCAGCTATTGATAAATAATGGGACACCGACGCATCTTTTCCTGGCTACACAGGGAGGGAAATATGAAACATCATCGGGCTTTGTGTTTAAGATTGAACAAAATAAATAGCAGGAGAAAGCATTTCTTCTGTCAACTCTATAAAAATTATCAAATATAGGATTATGAAAATTACAGGTAAGAAAACCGGCTTTTTAATCAAACTGGGATTTTTTATACCGGTTTTATCAATGTGTTTTATTTTGGGACTCTGGACTACGGCAAGTGCCCAAGAATCTATTGACCGGCATGCTTTGGTTAACCGCCATAATGTAGAGATCAGCGAGTTTGACTCCCTGAACTCCCTGTCTGTCGGTAATGGAGAATTCGCTTTTACCGTGGGGGCCACGGGACTGCAATCTTTCCCGGAGTTTTATGAGAATGGGATGTCGTTGGGTACCCAGTCTCAATGGGGATGGCACAGTTTCCCCAATACCGGAGACTATACAATGGAAGACGTGGCGGAGTATTATACTACGGATGATGGCCGGGAGGTACCTTATGCAACGCAGCATGATACCGGAAGGGCAGCAGAGGCCACGCACTGGCTGAGAACCAATCCACATCGCCTTCATTTGGGAATCGTGGGATTGGTACTGCTTAAGGAAAATGGCGAAGAAGCGGCTATATCGGATATAAAAAATGTCGATCAGAAACTGAATCTGTGGACAGGTAAAATACACAGCCGGTATACGGTTGATGGAGAACCGGTAGAGGTGGAGCTATATGGACATCAGGATAGGGATCAGATATCTGTGCGTATTCATTCGCCGCTTATCGAAGAACAGCGTCTGAAGGTGAAATTTCGATTTCCCTATGGAAGTGACTGTCACGTCTGCCCCGGTTATGATTGGAGCAAACCGGAAAAGCATGAGACGCTGTTAACAAACAAATCTGAAAACAGGGCTCTTCTTCAGAGAAAACTGGATACAACCCGTTACGTAACTGATGTCAGTTGGGAAACGAATGGAGAGCTTACTGAAAAGGAAAAGCACTTATTCCATTTGAAGCCCGATGCAGATGAAGATACGTTCGCATTTAGCGTATTATTTAGCCAAGAAAAATCTGAAGAGGCTCCGGATGGATTTGAGGCAACCCGCCAAAACAGCCAGCAGCAATGGGAGAAGTTTTGGACCGAAGGAGGAGCGATTGATTTTTCCGGTTCCACCGATCCCAGAGCCCATGAGCTGGAGCGACGAGTCGTACTGTCCCAATACCTGACGAAGATCCAGACGAGCGGTTCCCTTCCCCCGCAGGAGACCGGTTTAACTATGAATAGCTGGTACGGAAAATTTCACTTGGAAATGCACTGGTGGCATGGGGTGCATTTTTCTCTCTGGGATCGCACTCATTTACTGGAAAATAGTTTAGACTGGTATAGCCAAGCAATGTCCGGGGCACGGGAAACCGCCCAGTGGCAGGGTTATGAGGGAGTGCGATGGCAGAAGATGACCGGTCCGGGTGGTAGAAAAAGTCCCTCGGGTGTAGGGGAGGTATTGGTTTGGCAACAACCTCATCCCATCTATTTTGCGGAAGAGATCTATCGACAAAATCCCACGCAGGAAGTTTTAGAGGAATATAAGGAGCGCGTCTTCGAGACTGCCGAATTTATGGCCTCTTTTGCAACCTATGATTCAACGGATGGCTATTACCATCTGACACGTCCCATTAAGCCAGCCCAGGAACTGTTTGAAACAATGAATACCAAGAACCCTCCTTTTGAGCTGGCATATTGGCATTACGGACTCTCCGTTGCGCAAAAATGGAAAGAGCGATTAGATCTGCCGATCAATGAACAATGGCAAGAAGTTGCGGATAACCTTGCCCCGTTACCCAAAAAAGGCAATTTATATCTTCCTAATGCCCTTACTCCGGATGCCTATACAAACGACAAATACCGGCACGACCATCCAATGGTAGTGGGAGCGTATGGTCTAATTCCCTCAGCAGAGTTGGTAGATGAACAGATCATGACAAATACTTTCAATGAAATTGAAAACCATTGGATCTGGGAAAGTACCTGGGGATGGGATTATCCCATGATGGCAATGGCTGCCGCACGGCTCAATATGCCGGAGAAAGCGGTGGATGCACTTTTTATGGATGTACAGAAAAATACGTACTTAAAAAATGGCCACAATTATCAGGATGAGCGTCTCAGGCTCTATTTACCGGGCAATGGTGGACTGCTGACGGCCGTAGCTATGATGGCGGCCGGATGGGAAGGCGGCCCTGATATCGACACCCCCGGTTTCCCTGACAATGGGGAATGGAATATCAAGTGGGAAGGCCTGCGCAAAATGCAGTAAGTATTCTTTCACTGACAGTTTAATTCCATAATTCATTTTTTAAGAAACAGGGTAATTCGTTCACTTCTTTCCCCTGGGGAAAGATTATATACCAGGTGTTGTCCTTGTTGAGTATCGGCATGACAGACCTGGTATTTTTTTGACTGGTAGAATTTGTAATAGAAATATTATTTTGCCTCAATATAACATTTAGATATGCTGCCTGGATCTAATACGTAAATAGCTTTATATAAATCTATATGAACCCTAACACTACAGTTAATAATGGTTATGAATCATGCGAATAGATACTTGAT
>CAYXVW010000232.1:0-4069 GCA_964468695.1 uncultured Balneolaceae bacterium
CTACTGGTAACCTCGATCCCGAGGCCTCTGCATCAATCATGGAACTTCTGGAACGTATCAATAACCGGGGAATGGCTGTACTGATGGTTACTCACGATTATGACACAGTAAAACAATATCCCTATCGGACCCTGAAGCTCAAGAATGGAAAAATATCGGAAGTCAGTGCCAAAGAGCTTTAATCGGATATTCAAGTCATTTTCTAATAGCTATTAGAACCGTTATTTTAAGAAGGCTTTGTAAAGCTTAAGGTGTCATCCTGAATCATGTGCTGAACTTGTTTCAGAATTACATAATGAAGTTTTTTTTAAAAGCCTCCTTTAAAAGGGAATGTCAGTTTCCATTCTCCATCACTGTTTTAGAAGGGCCTTGAAGGATCTGTAACAAATTAATTACTAATCCATCCGTTTTCATCCATGAGTCGATATAAACATACGCAGAAAGTACGCGAGGCGGCACTTCGGCTCGGATTTAATGCCTGTGGTTTTGCCAAAGCAGGCCGGCTGGAAACCGAAGAACGCCGGCTCCGCGAATGGCTTAACCAGGGACGGCACGGCAGTATGCAATGGATGGAAAATCATTTCGATAAGCGGGTTGATCCCACCAAGCTGGTTCCGGGAGCCAAGTCGGTTGTCTCGGTGATCGGGAGTTACTTTCACCCTGATCACGAACGGCAGCAACAGCAAAAAGGAAAGCCAAAAATTGCAAAATACGCCCAGGGACGTGATTATCATAAAGTCTATAAAAAAAAGCTTAGAAAGCTGTTCAGAGAAACGGAAGAGATTGTAGGAGCGGAAGTTGATGGACGCGTATTTGTAGATTCGGCTCCTGTTTTAGACCGGGATTGGGCCATTCGTGCCGGACTCGGATGGAGGGGCAAAAACTCACTCCTCCTCAATAAAAATATGGGTTCTTTTTTCTTTATCGGGGAAATGATAATTGACGTGGAATTCAATTATGACCAGCCGGTAACCGATCACTGTGGTAGTTGCACCCGATGCATTGACGCCTGTCCTACGAATGCCATTTATGAACCTTATCGCGTGGACGCCACCAAGTGTATCTCATACCTGAATATTGAGCTCAAAGAAGAGATCCCCGAAGAACAGCGTTCCGGTATTGGCGAATGGCTTTTCGGTTGTGATATCTGCCAGGATGTATGTCCATGGAACAGGGATGCTCAATATGGAAGCATGGAAGATCTGAATCCCAGGGAAAAACTATTGGATAAAGACATCGATTTCTGGGAGGAACTGGACATCCAGCAGTATAACGAGCTTTTTGAAGGGACTCCCATCCGGCGGGCCAAATTCAATAAATTTAAAGACACGGTAGAGGCAGTAGCTGAAAATAGCCGCCAAATAAATGTTGTTGTTGACAGCTAACTTCTATCGATTACAATTACAGTTAAATCTTTTGCTCTATTCAAAATAGCAAATCGGATCATTAAAACTGTCCTCTCTTATCCTTAAGTGACTTATAGAGCATCTCACGGGCTCTGAATATATGGGCCTTTACCGTGCCTAAAGGCTTGTTCAGTTCTTCGGATATCTCCTGGTAACTTTTTTCTTCCATATGTCGCAACCGGATCACCTTTCGGTATTTTTCCGGGAGCTCATCAATCGCATCCTGCACTATATTCTGCCGCTGCTTCCGGATGATACTGCGATCAGTCTGGGCTGACTGATCCTCCAACTGCATCTCCATCTCACCACTTTTTGTTTTTCGCGGTTTATCAATGGAAAGGGTCTGCAGCTTTTTCTTTCGCAGATAATCGATGGTATGATTAGTCGCTATGCGATAGAGCCAGGTAGAAAAGGCGTAATTAGTATTATAGCTCTCTAAGTTATCAAAAGCTTTAACAAAGGCTTCCTGAACCAGATCTTCCACCTGCTCCTTATCATTCACCATCTTTAAGATGTGGTAATATAGGGCACGCTCATATTTATTAACCAGCCTTTTATATGACTGTTCGTCCCCATTTCTGGCCTCTTTTACTAAGACATCGTCCTCCAGGCTGCTCTCCGAAGCGTTCTCCCGAGGTCCATCTGATGTTGACGTATTACGACTCGTAGAATCCGACATTCCTTAAACTGACAAATATAATTTTACTTTTAGGGCCTAAACTTACTGAAAGTGCCGCTTTATTCCCATTCTAAAATTTAGAAAAAAATGAGCTAATTAACTCAGCACTTACGTATATATTATGTAACAGAAAAAAATCTGTAAGGATTGGGCTTCTAATAGTACTTACTTACATTAGTAACCAAAACTTTAAAAACGTCATCAGACGCTAACTCAAAACAAACATAAACTAACCAACAATAAAAAATGAAAAAACTAATACTTACAAGCTGCGTTCTTTTCGGTTTGATGTTCACCTTTAATTCAAATAGTTATGCTCAGGAATCTTCTGACATTCTAGTTGGCGGTGGATTAATTTATGGTACTGAAGTAGAAGCTATAGGGATACAGGCTGGCGGTAAATATGCCTTCACTCCTGAAATCAGTGGAGCAGCCGATTTCGCCGTTTATTTTCCAGATAATTATGATTGGTGGGAAATTAATGCCAATGCCCATTACCATTTTCTTGATGAAGACGGAATGAAGGTTTATGGATTGGGCGGTCTCAACTATACCACATTATCATTCAGCGTTGACTTTGGTGAGTTTGGGTCAGCATCAGGATCTACCTCGGAGGTTGGCCTTAATCTTGGAGGCGGTGCTGAGTTTGACGTTGACTTTGCCAATGTCTATACAGAGCTCAAATATGTGCTCGGCAATGCTGATCAGCTGGCTCTCTCTGCAGGACTTCGCTTTAATATCTAAAAATTAATATTAGATCAGTAGTGTTCAAAGCCCCGTGTTATAGCGGGGCTTTTTTAATTTAAACAAACACTTTGTAGTACAACGAGGTATTCGTTAATGCATTAGCGACGAGCATGAATGGCAATCCATTCATTTTCCTGCCGAGTATCCACTATATCCAATTTTTGAGACTGTAGTTCTTTAACAACTTCTTCCTTGTCCTCTTCCAACAAACCGGAAAGAAGCATATTCCCCCCTTCTTTTAAAGAAGCCATAAAGTCCGGCATAAGATCCAGAATAATATTCTTTTGGATATTGGCCAGTAAGACATCTGCTTTCTCTTCCTCTGGAATAACTTCCGAAGATCCCTCTCTAACAGTAATTTTCTTGCTTACACCGTTGAGTATAATATTTTCTAAGGTGTTATTAATACTCCATTCATCTATATCAAAAGCAAATGCTGACTCTGCGCCCAGCTTAATAGCTGCTATGGAGAGAATACCCGTGCCGGTTCCGGCGTCGATAACCTGATCTCCCTCCTCTAATACATCCGGCAAAAATCGTAACATCAGCCGGGTTGTTTCGTGGTATCCCGTGCCAAAGGACATCTTAGGATCTATTTCAAGCAATATTTTATTCGGCGGTACAGTACTGTTATCCCAGGTAGGCTTCACATAAAAACGTCCTATGATCTGTGCGCTTATCGTTTCTTCCCACTGCTCATTCCAGTTTTGGTCGGCTACGATCTCTTCCGATTCTATGAATCCATTCCCCGGGAAACCGGCTAAAAGCTGATCCATGCGTTCGCGATCGCCTACACTAAAGTTCTCCTTGGCAGTATAGGCTATAAGCTGGTCGTCCAGCTGTTCAAAGCCGTCAAAACCCATATCAAAAAGCTCGGCAATCAGCGCCTCCTGATAATCATCAGCTAAGCTAATCACGAGTTTAATATATTTCATAGAAAGTAAGGTTAAAGTACAGATTGAAAAGTTGAAAAACCTTTTACTTTAATTTTCAACCTGCAACTAAATACGATTATAAATCAACTCGGTTAAGATATCTCCCACGGCTTGTAGGGTTTGGGGATCAATGATATCCATGTCATCGTTATGAGTGTGCCAGTAAGGAGCAAACCCCAGACCGTCCCGATCCGGATGATGATGGATGATATCAACTGTGGGAATTCCCAAAATCCGATTCACGACCACGTGATCATCAGAAATAGCATTGCCCCTTTGATCTATAAATAACTCTCCATATC
>CAYXVW010000233.1:0-4060 GCA_964468695.1 uncultured Balneolaceae bacterium
GACGCCGCCCTTTCACGGCGGTAGCACGGGTTCGAATCCCGTACGCGGTACCATAGCCCTTGTAAGTCATTGACTTGCAAGGGCTTATTTATTATAACTATTCCAGTCTATATTAACTATCAATCGCCGGAAAAGTAGTCCCGTCTTCCGTTACTTTAATACAGTCTTTAATTCTCAAACTCATCATTAACCTCAATCCAATATCCGTCGGGATCAGTAAAAAATATTTGCCTGATACCATCCGGACGTATATTGATCTCTCCCTCTTTACCATCGGAATCAGAATACACCAATCCGTGAGCACTAATTCCCTCAATAAAAGCATCCAGATCCTCTACGCTAAAACAAAAGTGAGTACTTCTATTATGAGAGGTTCTTTGATCAGCTGCTTTGATAACATGGAGCTGGGCTCCCCCCAGATCAAACCAGGCATGCCGCCCCTCTTTAAAAGGTTCCGGTATTTGTCTAAGACCCAGAACATCCCTGTAGAATGTTTCACTTTCTGACAAATCGGTAACTGCAATAGCAATGTGATTTATATTCGACTTTATAGATTGTGAGTTATTTCTGTAAGATGATTTCGCCATAATTTCTCAAAAAGGTTATTCGATTATTCTTTTCATTAAAAATGAACTTATCATAGTTATATTCAGCACATAAAAATTTTCTTCATCTTTTGGACTTAAATAAAAGAATAAAATTCATCTTTTGGAGAAACTTTCAGGATGTATATCTCGATCTTCTAATTATAATTGAACTGAGAAATATAATTCCTAATTTAGAGTACATAAAAAAAGGTGACCTGAATGTCAGGTCACCTTTTATAAGTATAATTATGTAACTCAAAGTTATTTAACCGTGAGTACGCCCGTCATACCGGCTGCATAGTGTCCCGGAAATGAACAGATATATTCGTAATCTCCCTTCTCTTCGGGAACGGTAAATGTAACCTCTACGGTTTCCCCACCACCCGCAAGACCTGTTGCGGCAACGATATCGTCTTCGTAGTCAGGGGCCAAATATTCGTTATCCCGAGCTCGTGCGGAAGCGTTGGCAAAAGCATCGACATCAGTATCTTTATCTAAGACAACTACATTGTGAGCCATTGCCTGCTTAGGAATCTGACTTTTAGTAGTCAGTTTAATAGTGATTTCTTCGCCTGGAGTAGCTTCAATCGTTGTTACATCGAACTTCATATTATCAGTTCCGATAATCTCTATTGTTCTTTGAGCCATTGCTGAAGAAATAACTCCGGTAAATAAAACAGTAAGTATTAATGTTATTTTTGTTAGTGATTTCATAATAGGTCCTCGTTAGGATTTATTTGTATTTGTTTTTGTATTGTTTAGTTAAATGATTCGCTTTTAATTAAATATCTTTAGTACAGCTTTTGGAATATCTCCATCAGGATAGTCCGGGATAGCATCAACAGAGCCCGCGATAATGCGTCCCGCATGTCCCATTCTCTCGTGGGGCAGGCAGAAATAATCGTATACTCCTGCCGAAGAAATATTCAAAAGCCAAATATCCCCGCTTTTCAATAATCCTGAGTCAAAAGATTCAACGGATTCGGGCATGCGGAGAGGTCTCCGGTTATCGGGATGATAGGAGGTCACGGTATGCAACCCCTCTCGTACTACAAATTCGATAACATCGCCGGCGTTTATTTTTGTCACAACCGGATCAAACCGCGGATTTTCACTTGTTCCCAGAACCTCTACCCTAACCGTATCCATATAAAGGTTTTGAGATTGGCTGGCAAGTGCTTCTGTGCCAATCCATAAACAACTAAAGAGTAATAATATTGCTGAATATTTCATCGCTATTTGTTCTTATTGGTATTAATGATAGAATTAATAACAGCTGCTGCTTCTTCCATTGGCTGGTTTAATCCTTCCACACGTCTGGCAATCTTTCCTTCTCCATCCAATACAGTGATAAGATTGGAATGTGCAAAGTGTCCATCGCTCTGTTTTGAGTACTGCACCCCTAACATCATGGCAAGGCCGCGCACGTTTGCATCTTCGGAGGTCATAAAGTGCCAGCCGGGAATATCCAGCTGTTCATATTTTGCGTAATCATTTAATACCTCGGGGGTATCATTTTCCGTATCAAAAGTGATGGCCAATACCTTAACCGTTTCTCTTTGGGATTTATTGACCATATTGTACAAGCGCCAGGCATCCTGAATTAAAATCGGACACACTTCCGTGCAGTTGCCATAAAACATCACAACAATAACAGGCGATCCTCTAAAATCACTCAGTTTGACGTTTTCATTCCGGTGATTCGTCCACGGGGCATCCAAATGATAGAGTGAGTACTCAGCATTTATTTCACCTGCATCCAGTTCACTGTCAGCTCCATGATGATGCTGTGCGTTCAGGCTTGTTGCCAAAACCAGGCTAAATAATATGATTGAAATCGTTTTCATAACTCTTCTTCCGGTTTAAATTTGGAATTGACATCATCATAGGCGCAGCGAAATCCTATCATACTGGTAGAACTTCTGGGATTATAACTCATCCGGGTAATGTAGCGGATAGAGGCGGCATAACTGTAAGCATTACCGAGCTGCTGCATGCGTCCAACTGTTCCGCAATCCAGCGAAAGATTATCAGCTACAACGGGCTTGTAATCCTCAACCCATTCCATAATTAATCCAAACTGATCTTTCACGCCAACACGGGTTTCCATACCGGTAGATCCCACTTCTCCTATGTTTTTGGTATCCACATTCGAATACCAACTGACTAATTTCGTGGTAAATTCATTTGTTTCTTCGGGTGAATCGAACTCCATAAGTTGTGCGGAGTATTCCCATTCATTCAATGTTGGTAACCGTCCCCCGGCCCATTGACAGTACGCATTTGCAGCAAACCATGACACATTCGTAACGGGACGTTCATGACCGATGTCTTCATAGTCAGGTCTCTGCCCTTCTTCTTGCCAATGTTTCAAATATCCTTTGTTTGTAAATACAGCCGGTACTTCATTCGGCCGCCAATTTTTATTTTGATCTAAGAACTCTTCAAACTTCTCGTTGGTAACAGCTGTAATATCCAGATAGAAGGAATCTACTGGAACAGCTTCTCCTTTTACCTCAGGCATTACAGAATGAAATGAACCTGACGGAACCAGCACCTGTTTCTGCTGAGCCCAGGCGGTATCCGCTGCTAAGCTTAACAAGGCCACCATAATGGTCCATTTGGATAATACGGTGGTCACAGATGCTATGTTCGTCAGGAGTTTCATTTCAATGTTGACTAATAATTATATTTATCTGGTTATTCGAATGTTTATTTATTACGCGGTCCGGCTTTCAAGGTACCCGTAGCACCCTTTTCAGCATCGGCAAATTCGTGATCGATCAGGATGTATTTTCCTTCTTCAGGCACGATAAAGTCCATAGTGGCAGAGCTGGAAGCACCTAACAATACGGTCTGCATTCCACGCATTTCGTTAAAGGGATGCCCTTCCAACCAAACACGATCAAATATGGCACCAATTACGTGGAAACTCGATGTTCCGCTGGGACCATTGTTTGATACGTGAAGACGAACACGATCTCCGGCATTAGCTTTCAAAGGTTGATCATGCAGGATCGTCTGGTGCCCGTTGAATACCACATGCGATGGATTCACACTTTGAGCTGCCTCAAAATCGTATTGATATAAGTCACTGGCACCTTTTTTCAAGTAATATTCTGATTGAACCACTACGAATTCTTTATCGACTTCATAATCTGTGCCGTAGCCATCCTTAGGGGACACAACAACCACTCCATGCTGCCCCATAGCCGTATGCATAAGTACACTGGGCGTACCACAGTGATAGATATATGAGCCTGCATAGTTGGCAACCCAATCGAACTTGATAGATTCACCCGGAGAAATACTTCTCCATTTGTCATCTTTTGCAACGGTTCCCGCATGGAAATCCATGGAGTGTGGCATAGGCATGCTAGCTGGCTGTGCTTTCATAAAGTTGTTCTCAGCAACCTGTTGCATAAAAGGAGCACCTTCTTTCGTAGGTTCTGTGATTGTTACATCTTCGTCCG
>CAYXVW010000234.1:0-4020 GCA_964468695.1 uncultured Balneolaceae bacterium
TTGTGGGGACGCAATGACGAGGCCGCTCCCCTGTACCAGGCTAAACGGATGGAAAGAGGGATTGAAGGCGCTGCCCTTGTAGTCGTCGACCGCGCCGGACATTACGCCTTCCTGGATCAGCCTGCCCGTTTTGGTTCCATTGCCAAGGCCTTTTTTGAAGAATAAAAAAAATCCATTGTACCTAATATGCTGTGATAAGCGTCCAAGCTTATCACATTTATGTTGTTTCAAGCGTGGACGCTTAAAACAGCTGGTAAAGGAATGAAGAACTCTGAAGGTCGAGAGAATAGAAATTTTACGGGCCTTTACTATCTCTCTTTACTCTCTACTTCCCGCTCTTTGAATTCCTCATCAAAATAATTGTACCACTTGCGGAAGGGACGAAATGCATTTTCAGGATCAAAAGGACGTTTATAGTCGCTTTGCCGGCACTCTTCGCTGCAGCAGCCTTCCATCTTCCGGGCACCCTCTTCGGAGCACACAAACAACTTGTTACATTCCATATTTGCGCAATTGATATAGGTATCGGCAGGCTTGCCGGTAATTTTGCAACGGGCGATGGGCTCCATATCATCCTCATTTACGGGCACCACCAGGCGATCATCAAAAACAAAGCACTTGCCCTTGTAGTGCTCTCCGCCCTCTTCATTGGCATACCGCAGGATGCCTCCGTGCAGCTGATTCACATCATCCCAGCCTTTCTCCTTCATCAATACCGAAAATTTCTCGCAGCGAATACCGCCGGTGCAGTACATCAGTACTTTTTTATCCTTATCGACCTTACGTTCAAAATCTTCCAGCCATTCCGGAAATTCATAAAAGTTTTCGACCTCCGGGGTAACGGCCCCTTCGAAATGGCCAATTTTTGATTCGTAATCGTTGCGTACATCAATGAGCACATAATCCTCATCAGATTCCATAAGTTGTTTCCATTCTTCCGGCTCCAGGTACTTTCCTCCTTCAGCCGGATCAACACCTTCTTTGTGAATGGCTACTAACTCATCCCGTGTTTTGCACTTCAGCTTTGCAAATGGCACATATTCACTGGTGTCGGTCTTGAAATCGATGCCATCAAAGCCGGGAATGCTCGTAAGGTGTTCCTTATACGTGGCCACCTGTTCGGGTGTACCGCCGAGCGTACCATTGATCCCTTCTTCTCCAATATAAATACGACCCTTCACACCTAACTCTTTGCAAAACTGCTTGTGTTCCTCACAAAAAGTCTCGGGATCTTCAATGCGATTAAATTTATAATACAGTATTACTTCGTACATTGTATCTTTAAGTTTCTATACCATTGACGCACAAAACGTAACTGAAATTCTTGTACCTTTGCACGTGGATGATTGCTATTAATTTGCAGGGGTCAAAATTAAGGCTATTTTTGGAAGAAATGAACCGCAATAATCTTTTTTTGAATGCGCCACCATATTTACCAGCTATTCATCATTGGTCTGATAGCATTTCTGAATCCTATTTTACTTCAGGCCCAGCACGCCCAGATTGAAAGGGATTATCAAAAAGGGCAGCTTACCCTCGATCAGAAAGTCTTATACCAGTTTTATGCGATTCAACAACCGGATCAGCTGCCTGAAAATTATGAGAAGGAGAGCTCAGAACCGATTAAGTGTGGAACTCCCGCCCACATGGACCTCCATAAAAACCGCTCACAACTGTCTGCCGGGACTATAGCCCGGATTGAATCAATGACCAGCCAGCCGAGTCAACACAGCACAGAAACCTACCATTCGACATCCGGACGTTTTCAAATAAACTATACGACTACTGGCGAAGATGCCGTTCCGACTGAGGATGCCAACAACAATGGTACACCCGACTACGTGGAGTGGGTAGCGCAAGCGGCTGATTCCTCCTATCGTCATGAGGTGCAAACACTTGGCTATTCGGACCCCATTCCTGATCTGAACAATCCCTATCAAATTTATTTTGAAAATATCGGGTATTACGGATATACCGAGGCAAGCAATGGGAGCACTTATATTGTTTTGCACAACAACTATAATGGGTTTCCTGAAAATGACGATCCACACAGCAATCAGCGGGGGGCGGTTCGGGCTACCGTGGCCCATGAGCTTAAACATGCCATTCAATATGCCGCTACCGAATGGAATGGAGAGACCGATCGATGGTCCGAGATGGATGCTACGCTAATGGAGGAGGTCGTCTACGACGAAGTGAACGACTACTACCACTATTTGCGGGATTCGGAGTCTATTTTCAGTAATCCGGAGACTTCTTTTTACCCCGGATCCTACTATCACGTCAGCTGGGCGCTCTTTTTTGAGGAGAAATACGGTCCCCAGTTCTGGCCGTCGGTATGGCAGATTATTCAAAATAACCCGCAGATTACAATGGTAGATGCGCTTAGTCAACAATTGGGAGGAGAAGAGGCCTTCCGGGAGGCCTATATTGAATCCCAGCTTTGGCATTATGCATCCGGCAGCAATGCCGTCAACGGCTTTGGATTTGAGGAACGGGATCATTATCCCGATCCGCCCACAATGTCAGGAAACCAATATCTGTCTGAAGATATCAATACTCCCAGAGCGGGAACATCTCATAAACTCAATAACTTTAGCGGCACCTATTACTCAATTATAGATCCGCCATCAAATGGCAGTGGCAATGTAGCTATTGAGGCCAAATTGGCTAACCCAAATACGGGAATTGGCATATTGGGTCACTTTGCAGACGGATCGTCAGCTACTAAAAAAGTTACTTCCTCTAGCAAGGAAAAGGCTATTATTGATACCGATTGGTCATGGGATAATATCGCATCCGTTTCCCTTATTTTGACGAATTCCGATACCAATAGTTCTTTTGATGCCACGATTGTACAGGTAGGCAGCAGCAATTTTGACCAGCTAACCCTTCATCAAAATTATCCGAATCCCTTTCAACAGTCTACAAACATTCGTTTTACACTTGTTGAGCCCTCCCAGGTGAAACTGGAAATATTTGACAGTATAGGGCGTAGGGTACGCACTATTTATGATGATCAGGAGCTCGACGCCGGACTTTATGTAGAAAATTTTGAAACCGGAAGTCTTGCTTCCGGCGTTTATATTTACCGGCTTACAACCGACCAGCAGGTGACTACCAAAAAGATGACGCTGATTAAGTAGTAATAATACAACTAATCAATTTAGTGTAGGGTTACCAGATCGAGAAGGATGGCATCCGCAATCTTTATTCCTTTATTGGTGAGCCTGATACGCTCGTCAAAATGAAGTTTTTGTTCCCTTTCTCGCTCTTTTATATATGCTTTTTGCTTCTCACTCAGCTGATAATGATATCGCCCTCTTAACTCCTTAACAGCAACCCCGCGGCGGGTTCGAAGTCCCATCATCAGCCGTTCTTCAGCCAATTGCTTTGAGGTCAATTCTTCCGGCTTACTGCTGATATCCTCTCCCTTCAGATAACCACGCAAGTTCCTTTCCTCTTCCCATCGCACGGCCTTTTGATCCCACCAGAACGAATGTGCTGCGGGACCAAAGCCAAGATAGTTTTCATGCTCCCAATAGTTGCTGTTGTGAACGGCCTCGCGGCCCGGCTTGCTGTAGTTGCTCACCTCGTATCGCCGTATCCCCTTTGCCTGTAAACGCTCATTAACCAAATCAAAATGATCGGCAACCTTGTCATCTTCCGGCGGGGCAATACGTCCTAATTCCACCTGTTTTCCCAGCCTCGTCCCGGGCTCAATCGTCAACGAATAGGCCGAAACATGCGGGGGATCAAATCCGAGCAGCAAATCCAGATCCTTGTCAAGGTCTTTAAGACTCTGATCGGGATTACCATAAATTAAATCAACGGTATATGATTCAAACTCTGATTGTGAAAGCAATTCAAGGCATCGGAGCGCCTCTTCCCGTGAATGGGCGCGATGCATGAACTCTAATAAATCAGGCTGAAAACTCTGTACTCCCATACTGAGCCGCGTTACTCCCAGATCTTTAAGGGCACTTAAAAACTCGGCTGTGACATCATCCGGATTGACCT
>CAYXVW010000235.1:0-4015 GCA_964468695.1 uncultured Balneolaceae bacterium
CCGACATTGTTCCTGGTTACTACGATGCCTGTATGCCCTATTCCGAAGTAGGAAGGGCCTGGTCATAGCTCCCTATCCTATTTCTGTCTATCCATAATGGAAAGAGATGATTAAATAAAGAGTGTTTTGGCACAATTCCCGAACTCTCCTTTATTTTCAACTCTCTAAAATCTGAGAAATACTTTCTTTACCCAGCTCATTTACCACGGTTACAACTGCCCCGGAAAATGTATTTCCCTCAAAAGTTTCGGGAATAGCAATACTCTGTTTCCAGCCGGGGTAGATATCCGTTTTCCACCTATTGCCGAATTTCTTTTTAACAACCCATAGCCATGAATCATTAGTTGTGTTAAGGGTAAGTACAAATTGATTGCCCACCTTTTGTAGTTCCGCATTTGGCTTTTCAGGTGCTTCCCCCGGAAGCCAGTCTGTAGCAGGAACCAAAGCTGAAGAAGTGTAGACCTTATCCATTAATCGACCCGAAATTTGATCGGGATTCTTCATTAATGCTTTCATGCTAAAATGTATGGCACCCTCAGCACCGGGCTGATTTCGTATTATTTGAATCTGTTCTGCAATTTCTTCTGAGGACCATCCATCAGAAGTAGAAAGCAATCTGCTTGTATACAGTCCCGGCCACAGGTGACGATTTTTATTATTTTGCTGGTGCCACCATTCTAGCAGCACAGGAAAACTCTGGGGATGCTGATTGATTGGCCAATACAGCTGCGGAGTAAGATAATCTACCCAGCCTTCACGTATCCATTTCCTGGCATCAGCAAAGATTTCATTATAGGCATCAAAGCCCTCTATCTGCTCCGGATGTCCCGGGCGCCAAATACCAAACGGTGAAATACCAAACCTCACCTTCGGATCGATTAGCTTAATTTCTTCATTTAATCGCTTTACAAAGGTATTTATATTTTCCCGGCGCCACTCATTTCTGTTATCAGAAGTAATTTTAGCCCGGGAATTGGAATAGGAAGCATGATCTGGAAACCCGAGCGATTGACCGGAATTATTTTTGGCAGGATACGGATAAAAATAATCATCAAGATGAACACCATCTATATCATAGCGGCGAACCACATCTGCAATAACGTCAATAGAGTACTGGCGTGCTTCTTCCTTTCCCGGATCTAACCACAGGTATGAACCATAAGAAACCACCAGATCAGATTTCCTGTTCTTAATATGGTCTGGCGCCAAAGGTCCGCGGGCAGCCGGATGATACGCACGAAATGGATTGAACCACGCATGAAGTTCAAGTCCCCGCCGATGAGCTTCCTCTACAGCGAATGCAAGAGGATCGTAATACGGTTGTGGAGGTTCTCCCTGTTTTCCCGTCAAATAAGCCGACCAAGGCTCATACGGCGAATTATAGAAGGCATCAGCGGATGGTCTGACTTGAAAGATAATCGCATTGAGATTAAGCAATACCGCCCGGTCCATGATGGCTCTGAGCTCTTTCTTTTGCTCCGAAACCGTAAGTCCGGAGTCTGAGGGCCAATCGATATTATCAACAGTAGCAATCCACGCCCCCCGAAATTCTCTGGGCGTCTCGGGAATCTCATCAATATTTATTTTCGTTTCTTTCTCTTCATCTCTTTCTCTTTGTTCAACAATAACTTCATTCCCTGGCCTATCAGGCTCACTGACAGGTTCGGTAGTCGTACAGCCGGCTGCAACAACAGCAATAAATAAAGTTAGACATAATGCTCGTTCGAAAGACATACTTAATAACAACCGATCAAATTAAAGCTATTAGAAATAATATTGGGAATTTCTTTTTTAAATAAAATAGGCCATCATAAATAAATATGATGGCCTGAGAAAAAGCGAGAAAAAAATTACAATTCTTTGATTTTGATATTGCGGAAACTCACGCGATCACCATGATCCTGCAAGCCAATATGTCCTTCCCGGGGATCACCAAACTCAGGATGTTCACTAAACTTGCTGTTGCGTATCATTTCGTACCAATCATTGGTCCACATTTCATAGGTAACCACTTTCTCTCCGTTCTGCCAATGCTCTATGGTGGATCCCTTAGCCACGATCTTTGCGCTGTTCCATTCTCCATACGGATTCGCATTCTGTGGTTCGGCGGGGATCAGATCGTATAAAGAAGCTGATTTTCGGTTTCCATCTTCTCCCATATCTGCATCCGGATGATTTTCATTATCCAGGACTTGAAACTCAGGAGCGGACCAGTAAATTGGTTGGTTTGGCTGTTCAATCCCCCGGTAAAAAATACCACTGTTGCCACTTTCCTGCACCTTCCATTCGAGTTTAAGTACAAAATCACCATACTTATGGCGAGTGATGATATCGCCTCCCCCGCCATCTTCGAGCACAGTAAGGGCTCCTTCTTCTGCTACCCAACCGTCTTCAGGGAACGTACCGCTATTATAACCGCGCCAGTGATCCACGGACTCCCCGTCAAACAGCAAAATCCATCCCTCCTGCTGCTCTTCCTCTGTTAAGGTATTATGTTGGGCATTACTCATGTTGATACCTAATCCTAAAATTAAAAGTAATGAAAATACGGTAGATAAAAATTTCATAGTGATTCTATTATTTATATTTAGTTATGATAAAATATTCAGGCTGAACTTGCTTTGTCGGCTAAATCAATATGCTCAAGCGCCTCATGGGAGCATCCCTGCCAGTCAAAAGGCTGATTTCCCATATATCCGATATCCTCGATCCCCATTTTACTGGACCAAAAACCGGATGCCACCAAATCCCGAAAACGATTAAAAAAGGCTACCCCCTGCTGCATTTCTGGCTTAGCCTCCTCCGGATAGGCAATTTCATCAAGCATATCCGTTTTCTCATTCTCTGAACAATCAATAAACTTTTTGTTATATCGCTTTTGACACTGAACATCTAGCCATTGCAAGCCACCACGAATGGGCGTCTGGTTTTCTGGCCGATCAAGCATCATAAAGTCGATAAATTCGGGGACCCCGGCCTCTTCTGCATTGCCCGAACGCTCGTCTGCGGGAATAACCATATTCGCCAACTGACGAACCGTTTCGAACTCATGGTCGGTAAAGAACTGAGTTTCCCACTTTGCAAGATCTTCTTCGGTCACATGCTTCCAAAATTTGTGCTCCTTTGCTGCCTCCTGCGGTGCTGTTTCACATCCGGTCAGGGTAAAACTCGCGGCCAGCGTGCCAAGCGATAAGGTTTTCAGAGCTTCTCTTCTGTCCATAATACTTAGATTTTTAGTATGAAGTAGAAGGTAGTGTAATGAGCTTGCTTTTACGTATTCCTTTCGACCTTCTACGTTTTACTCTTTGTTAAAAATTTCCTTTATCCATTTGATCCGCAATGTATTCCGAAGCACGCATCGAAAGTGCTAAGATAGTCCACGTCGGATTTTTATGCGGCTGCGATACAAATGATCCTCCATCAACTACAAACAGGTTGTCAACATCGTGGGCCTGACAATATTTATTCAATACTGAGGTATCCGGATCATCGCCCATACGCGTTGTCCCTACTTCGTGAATTATTTCACCGGGATTGGTAATGCCGTAGCCATCCTCTTTGGAAGGCATATCCCAAAGCGCTTTCCCTCCCATTTGATCGATAATAGAGCGGAAGGTCTCCTGCATGTGCTTAACCTGATTGTATTCGTGATCAGTCCAGTTATAATTAAACCGTAATGTGGGAATTCCCCACTCGTCAACCATGTTGGGATCAATTTCGCAGTAATTATCTTCATAGGCGATGCTTTCTCCCCGGCCAGACATCCCGATAATAGAGCCATAGTACTTTCGGTAATCTTCTTTGAGCTCTTTGCCATATCCGCCACTGCGTTTGGGGCCTTCTCGGAACATGTCATTGTAATTTTGGATACCTCCCATAAATCCGTAACTCGGCATGCCTCGTCCACCCCACAGCTCAACATGATACCCCCGCGGAAAGTCCAGCGTACTGTTGTCTTTCCACCAGGGTATATAGAGATGCATGCCGCCTGTTCCATCTTCGTTATGGGCCGGCA
>CAYXVW010000236.1:0-4007 GCA_964468695.1 uncultured Balneolaceae bacterium
CAATGATGGCCAGTATGCTTCGTAAATAGTCTTTCGTTGTGAGCATAAAAAGAAAGCCGATGGTATATATAAAAAACTTTAATACAATTCGCTTTAATATAGAAAAATGAGAAGCATATGATAGAGTGAACTTGCTTAGTTGACAGCTTTTAAACAGCTTAAGGGAGCCCATCACAATCAAAGAATGAATACATGTCAGATAAAAGTCAGCTAATAGGCAAAATCTCAAAAGGAAACAGAATTAATCTCGGGATTGCGTTTATCTTTATTGTTTTAGGCGTGGTGTTTGCCGGCGATATCCCGGAGCAGGATAATCACTTTGGATGGTGGTCGGTTATGCCGCCGCTGGTAGCCATAGGTTTGGCTTTTTGGACACGGGAAGTGATTAGCTCATTATTTGTGGGCATTGTATTGGGAGGTGTTATTTCGGGAAATTTAAATGTGGTGCAGGAATTTCTGATTCCCTCAATAGGTACTGAAAGCTTTGCTTTGATTTTGCTGGTCTATCTTTGGTCGCTCGGGGGACTTATAGGTATATGGACGCGGACAGGTGGTGCTGAACGTTTTGCTGAGTGGGCAGGCGATAAAATAGTACGAGGGCCTAAAAGTGCCAAGTTTTTTACTTGGTTAATGGGGTTGGTTTTTCACCAGGGCGGAACAATCAGTACGGTATTGACCGGGGCGACGGTTCGTCCTATTGCAGACAAACATGATGTTTCTCACGAGGAACTCTCCTATATGGTGGATTCCACGGCTTCACCGGCTGCTACGGTTATCCCTTTTAATGTATGGCCTATCTATATCGCAGGACTGGTAGCAGGAACGATCCCATTGTTTGAGACTACGCAGGATGGAGTAAACTTTTTTTTCCAGGCACTGCCATTCAACTTCTATGGAATCATTGCCATATTATTGACGCTGTTATTTGCCTGGGAACTCTGGCCGTGGATTCCCGGAAAGAAGATGCGTAACGCCATGAGCCGTGCCCGGGAGGAGGGGAAGCTGGATGATGATGAGGCCCAGCCGATGGCCGCCTCAGAACTTACGGAGCTGGATATTCCTGAAGACTATAGCTCCGGGCTGGTAGACTTCTTTGGTCCCATTGGTACGCTTCTGGGAGTAGCAATTATTCCCTATGGCTACACAGCTTATATTATGGGAAATACAGAAGATCCCACGCTGTTAATTGCGGAGGCTTTTGTTTTGGCTGTGCTGACCGGCATGTTTGTGGCACTGGCCAAAGGAATGAAACTGCAAACGGTAATGGATGGTTTCGTGGATGGCTGCAAAGGAGTGACTATTGGTGCTATTATCCTGGCCCTGGCGGTGACCCTTAAGGAGGTGGCAGAGGCAGTAGGAACAGCCGAGTATGTGGTTGCCCTTGTTGGAGATGCCATTGTACCTATGGCACTCCCGGCTCTGTTAATGGCTCTGTGTATGCTCATTGCGTTTTCGGCCGGGACCTCGTGGGGAACGTATGCAGTCGTTTTTCCGGTTGCGATGCCCCTGGCCTGGGCGGTGTTGCCGGAGGAGTTTTTTATCACCCTTTGCTTTGGGGCCGTAGTCGGGGGGAGTGTCTTTGGAGATCAGTGTTCGCCCATTTCTGATACCACCATTCTGTCGTCATTGGCTACCGGTTGTGATCTCATGGATCACGTTCATACACAAATACCTCTGGCACTTACTGCAGCAGGACTTGCTGCCGGTTTATATACGCTTATGGTCATGTTTTTTGTGTAAGGTGGTTTAATTCAACCAGTTATCTGACAACTATTTTATTCCCCTTTGTAGAAAAACTTAAAGAAAAGGATCGTCAATGCTAATATAAGGGTAACGGTATTTGCAGCAATGACCGGTATATCTTCAATGAGGATACCGTATATAAGCCATAATAAAACTCCGGTACAAAATATGGAGTACATGCCCAGGGAAAGGTCATCGGCGGACTTTGTCTTCCAGGTTTTTATGACCTGGGGAATAAATGCTATGGTTGTTAAGGTAGCCGCTGTTAATCCCAATAGAAGAATAAATGACATCAGGAAGTTGATTCTTTGAGATTAGAGGTGCAATGCGGGCAGCGGGTTGCTTCCAATGGAATGTCCGATAAACAGTGGGGACATTTTTTGATAGTAGGTGAAACCGGTTCCGGAGTTTTCTTCGGATCTTTGAGCTTATTTATATATCGTATTAAAATAAAGACAGCAAAAGCTACAAACGCAAAGCTGATAAAGTTATTAAGAAAGGAGCCGTAGCGAAGAATAACCGCTCCGGCTTCTTCGGCAGCCTGTAGAGAGCCATAGGGAGCAGAACTTGTTCCTTCCGCAAGGATAATGTATGCGTTGCTAAAGTCGATATCGCTGACAATAAGTCCCAGCGGGGGCATCATAATATCTTTTACAAGCGATTGAATCACCGCCGTAAAGGCTGCGCCAATAATAATACCCACCGCCATGTCGATGACATTGCCCCGAACCGCAAAGGCTTTAAATTCTTTCCACATATTATATAAGAGATTAAGATAGAAATGTCATTTTAGGCTCATAATGATGCAAATCAGGGAGAAATACAAGTAGAGTGAAGAAGGCTATTCCTGCTCAGAATCGGAAGTGCCAGATTTATTATCCTCACCTTTATCTTTACTCTTTTCTTGTGTTTTCTCCTGGCCTTCTTCAGCCTCTTCTTCCTCTTCACCGTTAAGCCACTTCATTACTAATTTACCAGAGACTTCTTCATGTTCGATTAGCTCATCTGCGAGTCGATCGAGGATATCACGGTGCTCCTTAATCGTTTCAAGTGCTCGATCATAGGCCGTTTTGAGAATTTGATGAACTTCCTGATCAATTTCCCGGGCCGTACTGTCACTGTAATCCTGCTGACTTCCCATCTGTTCACCGAGGAAAACCTGTTCGCGCTGACCACCAAAGGCAATATTGTTGAACTTTTCGCTCATGCCCCAGTCGAGAACCATCTTGCGGGCCAGCTTGGTAATTTGTTTCAGATCATTTTCGGCACCACTGGTTGCGGTATCAAAGATAAGATTTTCAGCCGCGCGTCCCCCCATCATTACTGCCATTCGATCGAGCATATACTTTTGTTCATACAGCAGTTTTTCTTTTTCCGGCATCTGTATTGTTACGCCCATCGCTTTCCCGCGTGGAATGACCGTGACTTTGTGAATGGGATCCGTATTGGATAATACGGCCGCTACAACAGCGTGTCCCGCTTCGTGATAAGCCAGTAGTTTTTTCTCATGGTCAGACAGGCGAATCCCTTCACGTTTCAAGCCCATCATGACTTTGTCGCGTGCCTGGTCTACATCCTGAGGCTCAACGGCCTTACGTTTATGTCGGGCCGCGATAAGAGCAGCTTCATTAAGCAGGTTCTGCAAGTCAGCTCCGCTAAAACCGGGCGTAGAGCGGGCAATATCTTCCAAGTCGACTTCATCCGAAAGTTTTTTATCCTTGGCGTGGATCTTCAATATTTGAGCGCGATGTTCCTGGGTAGGGAGGTGAACCGTTATTTGACGATCGAAACGTCCGGGACGAAGCAGGGCTTTATCCAGGATATCAGGACGGTTGGTTGCCGCAATAACTACTACCCCCTCGTTGGGTTCAAACCCATCAAGTTCGGCCAGCAGCTGATTAAGAGTCTGTTCACGTTCATCATGTCCCCCGCCGACGCCGGCTCCTCGTTTACGTCCAATGGAGTCAATTTCATCAATAAATATAATCGCAGGTTCTTTCTCCTTGGCTTTTTCAAACATGTCGCGTACCCGCTTTGCACCAACTCCGACAAACATTTCCATAAAATCGGAACCCGTAATCGTAAAGTAAGGTACTTTTGCTTCACCAGCGACCGCCCGGGCTAATAGGGTTTTACCGGTTCCCGGAGGTCCCACCATTAGCAGTCCTTTGGGGATTTCGCCCCCAAGAGAATCAAATTGATTGGGGTTTTTGAGAAAGCTGACAATTTCCTGCAGTTCGGTTTTAGCTCCTTCAAGACCGGCC
>CAYXVW010000237.1:0-320 GCA_964468695.1 uncultured Balneolaceae bacterium
GTATCAATCAGGGGCTCCACAATATCGGAAAATTTAGCGGGATGTGCCGTTCCCAGGATGATAACTGGGTGATCACTCTTCTGCTCTTGCCTGTAGTTGCTTGCTGCCAAATATCCTACTGCGGTATGAGGATCGAGAATGTAATCATACGACTGATAAACTTCTTCAATGGCAGTCCGGCAAGCGTCATCATTGAAAGAAGCGGCCCATAGGCGCTGTCGTAGTTCAGATACATCGGGATAGAAGGTTCTGATTCTTTCCAAATTACTTGGATTGCCCACATCCATAGCGCTAGAAATGGTTTTCCGGGAGGCTCGGGG
>CAYXVW010000237.1:330-3998 GCA_964468695.1 uncultured Balneolaceae bacterium
GGTACCACATCATTGATGTTGGTTCCGGCAACAAACTGTTGGGCAGACATGCCCGTTCGCGCCGCCATCATTCCCGCCGTCAGGTTGCCAAAATTTCCGCTGGGCACGCAGAAATGAACAGAATCTGATTCTCCCAGCTGTGCAATAGCTCTCCCGTAATAAAACATCTGGGGAAGTAACCGTGCAATATTGATTGAATTGGCCGAACTCAGAATAAGCTCATCTCGTAATTTTGAATCTGAAAAAGCATCTTTCACTAATTTTTGGCAGTCATCAAAAGTCCCATCTACTTCAAGCGCTGTTACATTCCCACCAATAGTTGTCAGTTGTTGCTCCTGCAGGGGACTTACCTTCCCGCTGGGATATAGTAAACAGACATCGACATTGTCAACTCCTTCAAAAGCACGTCCAACCGCACTCCCGGTATCTCCGGAAGTAGCCACCAAAATGACCATACGCTGAGACGCCTGTTCTGCCCTATAGCTCATCATTCGGGCCATAAATCGGGCTCCAAAATCCTTAAACGCAAGGGTTGGTCCATGGAAAAGTTCCAGGACATAGAGATCGTCGTGCAAATGTATCAGGGGCGCATCAAAAGAAATAGCATCATCTACCAGTGATTCCAGTCTATCGGCAGAAATTTCCGGAATAAATGTCTGCGCAAGGACAGAACCTATGTCCGTTATTGACATTCCCTCAATATGATTCCACAATTTGTCTGAAAGGTCGGGCCACTGATCGGGAATAAACAGTCCACCGTCCCGGGCCAATCCCTGTTCCATCGCCCCACTGAAATTCTTAGACTCACTACCATTCCTGGTACTGATATAGCTAACTTCACTCTTTGACATCAATAACCTCTGCGCCTTTAGTATTAATAGCCGAAAGATACTCATCGGAAGGAAGTCCAACATCATCCAACGCCGACTTCATCGCCTTCAAAACGGCTTCGGCTGTATCTCTGTCCGCCGTTAATGCAAATATAGAAGGACCGGATCCGGCGATACCAGCACCTACAGCGCCCGCATCAAGGGCCGCTTCCTTTACGGAATCATAGCCCGGAATCAGCACCGACCGCACCGGCTCAATAATGACATCCTTCATTGAACGGGAAATCAAGTCCAAATCCTTGTTCATAAATCCCGCTACCAGTCCCCCAACGTTACCCCATTGGATGACGGCCTGCTCCAGTGAGATATCTTTTCTCAAAATTTTCCGCGTATCCTCGGTTTTAATCTCAATTTGAGGATGTACCACAGCAGCATGGAGTTTTTCAGGAAAAGGAAGATTAAAAATATCCGCGGGATCAGAACTCCGGATAAAAACGAAACCTCCCAGTAAAGAGGGACCGACATTATCATAGTGAGCCGTACCACAGGCCACGCGTTCTCCTTCTGCTGCAAATGGTAGCAGCTCATTTCGGCTTAAGGGACTGCCTAACATATGATTTGCCGCTAAAACAGCGCCAGCCGAACTGGCGGCACTCGATCCCAATCCACTGCCCAACGGCATTTGCTTATGCACTTCAATCTCAATTCCTGCATCAATGTTCAAATGATCCAGCAGAGCTCGGACCGCCACGCTGGCAGTGTTTTTCTCAGCTTTGGCAGGCA
The DNA here is from genome assembly GCA_964468695.1 of uncultured Balneolaceae bacterium. Lineage (GTDB taxonomy): Bacteria > Bacteroidota > Rhodothermia > Balneolales > Balneolaceae > Fodinibius. The sequence goes on from CAYXVW010000237.1 coordinate 1,944, forward strand.
ATACGCCTTCATCACCGGTGATAGCGGCAATAGTCACGTCCTTCGAATTGGTAGAACGCACCACGATCTCATCTCCCGGAGCCCCCAGGGCAAACCCCATTACATCAAATCCACAGCTGACATTTGCAACAGAGGCAGGGGCAAACACCCGTACTTCACTAAACTTAAAAGAAAGGTCCATAGCTATACAACCTCGTTACTAAAAGCAGGAACATTACTAATCCTTAAAATATCAGCTAATATGCCTCCGGCAGTAACCTCAGCACCTGCCCCCGGCCCTTTGACGACTAACGGAGTATCCCGGTAATGTTGTGTGTGAAATGCTATAATATTATCACTTCCGGATAATCCACTGAAAGGATGCTCATCATCAATTTCTTCCAGACTTACGGTTGCCTGGCCATCTTCATAGCTCGCGATATAACACAGCCGATGACCATTTGAAGCGGCTTCATCGTATCGCTTTTTAAAATCGTCATCAAAATCAGATAGCTTTTCAAAAAAATCATCAACGCTATCCGCTTCACGGGCCGATTCAGGCACTAAATTTTCAACCGTCAGGTCGCTCATTTCGACTTCTATGCCGGCTTCACGACATAAAATAAGCAGTTTTCGGGCTACATCCCGTCCATTGAGATCTTCCCTGGGATCGGGCTCAGTGAATCCTTTTTCCAAAGCTGTTCGCACTACTTCACTAAAGGGAGTTTCTCCATCATACGTATTAAATATATAGCTAAGAGTTCCTGAGAGTACTCCCTCAATTTTCGTAATTTTATCTCCCGCAAGCACCTGCTCCTTAAGGGTTTTAACGACCGGCAGACCGGCCCCAACGTTGGTTTCATACAGGTACATTACATTATGTTTTAAGGCCAGCTCCTGCAGGGCCTGATAGTGATGTAATGTCCCCGAATTGGCTTTTTTATTGGCCGTGACCACCGAAAAATTAGCCTTCATTACCTCCGGATAGAAATCAGCCACCTCACTACTTGCCGTGCAGTCAATAAACAGGCTATTTGGCAAGTTTAACTCTCCGGCCTCATCCAAAAAGGTTTGCAGATCCATTGGCTTTCCGTCTTCTTCCAATCGTTCCGGCCAGCCGGTAAAAGGCATGCCTTTTTGCTCAATTTTATAATAGCGGGAATTAGCTATCCCACATAAATTAAAGGCAATATTATGTTCTTTGTATAGTAATTCCGCTTGTTTCTCAAACAGTTCGAGCACTTTACTCCCAATCAGTCCCACTCCAACCAAAAAGAGATTAACGGATTTAATCTTACTAAGGAAAAAGGCGTCGTGAATGGTGTTAAGCGTTTTAGACAAGTCCTTTTTCTTAACTACCACAGAAATATTCCGCTCTGAAGATCCCTGTGCAATGGCTCTAACGTTAATGCCATTCCTACCCAATGCCCTGAATAACCGGCCTGAAATACCAGGTGTATGCTTCATTCCTTCACCTACTGCAGCAACAATGGAACAATTGGATTCTTCTTTAATCTCATCAATCATACCTTCCTTCAGTTCAAAACTGAAGTTGGTTTTGAGTGACTGTATAGCCTGCAGAGCCTGACGGGGCATTACGGCAAAACATACGGTATGCTCTGATGAGGCCTGGGTAATCATAATAATATTTACCCCGGCATCGGCCAAAACATTAAAGATGCGCGCCGCAAAACCACTCACGCCAATCATCCCGCTCCCTTTTAATGTAATCAGCGTAACCTCATCAATGGAAGATATGCCTTTCACATTTGAGCTGACATCTGCCGTATCCCGGTTAATAACCGTGCCTGGCGATTCCGGCTTAAATGTATTCTTAATATAAATTGGTATAGAAGCAGACATTGCCGGATAAACCGTGGGGGGATAGATAACCTCGGCCCCAAAATGAGAAAGTTCCATGGCTTCCTCATAGGAAAGCTTTTCTATAGGTAAATGACGTTCTACCTGACGTGGATCGGCGGTCATAATACCCTCTACATCGGTCCATATTTCAATGGCATCTACATCCAGAGCAGCACCAATTAATGAAGCAGTATAATCTGACCCACCCCGACC
>CAYXVW010000238.1:0-3983 GCA_964468695.1 uncultured Balneolaceae bacterium
AATATGCCCAGCAGGATGACATCGATTATATTCTGCTCACCCACGGGCATGAAGACCATGTAGGCGATACACTGGATATTGCCGAACAAACCGGCTGTACGGTAGCTACGATGGTTGAGCTATCCCGACTACTTGTTAGTAAGCACGGACTAAATGAAGAGCAGGCGGTAGAATTCAACAAAGGAGGTACCGTTTCATTCGATGATTTTTCCGTATCCATGGTATCCGCCAATCATAGCTCTTCTTTTCAGGGCGATTATGCCGGCGATCCCGCAGGACTTGTTGTTACCTTCGATGATGACATAACTTTTTATCATTTGGGAGATACCAATATTTTTTATGATCTGGAGTTATATGGAGAACTCTATGAACCCGATATTATTGCCGTACCTATGGGTGATCATTATACGATGGCTCCGCAGGAAGCGGCGATGGCATGTGACTTAATACAGGCCGACTATGCGGTACCTATTCATTATGGGACTTTTCCGGTACTGACCGGCGATCCTGAAGAATTCAAAGAATATACTGAAGAGTCCACCGACACAGAAGTTTGGATTCCAGAAGTAGGAGAGGATTTTCTGAGCTAAAGCTCTTACTCCAGAGAGTTCTTTATCATATTCTTATTCAATATTAATATTAAAGGCCTCCATCGACGGAGGCCTTTCAAATTTTATCATCTGGTCTTTACCTGATACAACTCAAAGATCTAAATTTCATTTCAAAGCTAAGGAATTATATCAATTCAAGAATAGGCACGAAGCATAAAAAATATCACCACTCCCGTTACCGATACGTAGAGCCAAACGGGTAATGTTACTTTAGAAACCTTCCGATGTAATTGAATATTACCGGAAAACGCCAGATAAAAGCTGGTTAGGATCATGGGCATGACCAGTACCGAAAGAATAATATGAGATATTAAGATAAAGAAATAGACAGGACGAATGAATCCCTCACCCGTAAAAGGAGTATCGCCATGAAAGTTATGGTAAATAACATAGCTGATAAGAAAAAGAGAAGAAGTTACGAAAGCGGTTAAATTAAACTTCATATGCCGCGCAATATTCCGCTGTCTGATAGCCTGAAAGGCGAATAACAAAAGCACCGTACTTGTACTATTCAACAAAGCATTAAGCGCAGGCAAGCTGGCAATTAATTCAGAACTATAATCTTCTCCTCCCTTGAAATAAATCAGCCAAAATAAAAAAGCGAGTGCCCCAGCGCTAATAGCAAGAATAACCCCTATCGCTTTGGATAAGCTTATATCCTTAAGGAGTTTTAAGGTATACGGATTTTCAGAATTCATTAAGAAATAGATCTATAGTCAAATTATAACGGGTATAATATACAAAGAAGATTTCCACCAAGAGAAAGACTTTCTTTATCCCACAGCAAAAACATTTCTGGCAAAGATCTTAATTTTCAGATAAAATAGACTTTAATTAAGCATCTTTTAAAAATAGATTATATCTTTGCCCATCAATTTGTACGGCCATCTAAATAAGGCGGCACTATTTAGAATCGATTTAAATATTTGACATGGCATTTTTACGGGTTCTAAAAAAGGTGGATTTTCCATACCTTCAGGCCGAAACTAATACAATCATTTGATTAATAAGTAACGATAAATTTCACGTGACCTATGGCTCAGATTTTTCCAAAATGGGCAAATGAAGTTCCGCGCCAAATTCTTTTAGGGCTTATTATTATTGCGACAGCAACAGTAGCTGGTGTTTGGTACTACTTTTCCCCTGAATATACAGACGTTGGCTATGCTCCCGAACAACCCGTCCCATTCAGCCATAAGTTACATGCTGGACAACTGGATTTTGATTGCCAGTATTGCCACACCGATGTTTTTAATTCTGACAAGGCTAATGTTCCCGGGACTGAGACATGCATGAACTGTCACGCACAAATAAAGACAGATAGTCCACGACTGGAAAAAGTTCGGGAGAGCTGGGAAACAGGAGAAGCCATTGAGTGGATTCGGGTACACAATCTTCCTGACTATGCCTTTTTTAATCATGCAGCACATGTAAATGTTGGGGTTGGATGTGAAAGCTGCCATGGCCGGATAGATCGTATGGATGTTGTTCGACAAGTAGAACCTCTTAGCATGAGCTGGTGTCTTGATTGTCACAGAAACCCCGAACAACATGTTCGTCCCGTTGAGGAGGTCACTACAATGGGATATAAAGTTGAAAATCAGATAGAAAAAGGACGGGAGCTGGTATCTAAGAATAATATCAACGCTCCAACCTATTGCCAGAGTTGCCATTATTAATGAATGATGGATATAAGAAACCGAACGAATCTGAATTAATGCAATCGTAACCGAATGAGCGAAGAAGTAACAAGTCCCAACTACTGGAAAAGCCTGGGCGAACTTGCCAAAAATGAAGAGTATGAAAAGTTCGTCGAGCGCGAGTTCCCTGAAAATGCTACCGAATTAAATGATCAGGTATCAAGGCGCAGCTTCCTGCGTGTTATGGGTGCTTCTATTGCCCTGGCTGGATTTGCTGCCTGCCGACGACCGGTTCAAAAGATTATGCCTTACAGCAAGGAACCGGAAGATATTGTGCCGGGTAATCCTCTCTATTATGCTTCTGCCATGCCCTTCCAGGATGCATTAACGGGTATTGTCGTAGAAAATAATGAAGGGCGACCCAGCAAGATAGAAGGAAATGAGCTTCACCCCGCCAGTAAGGGCAACACCAGCATATTCGGTCAGGGTTCACTGTTAAATATGTACGATCCGGATCGGTCGCGCTATGTCCGCAATGATGGCGAACGGTCATCTGTCAGTGCTTTTGCTAAATTTTGCAGCGATCATTTTGCTAATACTGATCAAAATATCGCTTTTGTATCGGAGGCGAACTCTTCCATTACCTATAATCGGCTAAAGGAACAGGCGCTGGAAGCGTTTTCCAATGCACAGTGGATCACATATGAGCCCTTTGGAGAAGATCATGCGCTTGAAGGCACAAATATTGCCTTTGGAGAACGGCTGCGAACGTACAATCACTTTGGGCAGGCAAATGTCATCGTTTCTTTTGACGACGATTTCCTGAATCCCGCGGCCAACAAAAATAGCGTTGAGGATACCAAACAATTTACGGATGGACGAAGCGTAAGCTCTCCGGAAGATGGTATGTCTCGGTTTTACGCTATTGAGAGTACTTTTTCACTCACCGGATCAAATGCCGATAATCGCTTGCGAATCAAATCGGGTGATATTGAACTATTTATCTATGCCCTGGCTGCGGAACTATCCCAATCGGTAAGTGGACTGGAAGCCTTTAATGGATACAGCAATGAGTTTTCTGATCACGAATGGATTCCCGTATTAGCAGAAGAGTTACTTGAAAACCGCGGTGATTCCATACTAACAGTAGGACGGGATCATAAGCCTGCCATGCATGCCACAATAGCAGCCATAAACGTTGCGCTTGGCAATGCCGGAGAAACGGTCAGTTATTATGATGTGCCCCACATTGATGACCAGAATAATCAAGAAGCATTTTCGGAATTGGTTGACAATCTTAACAGTGGAGCTATTGATACAGTAGTATTAGTGGGAACCAATCCGGCATTTACCGCTCCGGCCAATCTTAACTTTCCGGAAGCGCTCTCAAATGCCGAGCAGGTTGTCCATCTCTCTGACTATTACGACGAAACGTCTAAATTAGCTAATTGGCACATTAATCGTGCCCATTTCCTTGAGGCTTGGGGCGATGGATCTTCTTATACGGGGACACGCTCCATCATACAGCCACAAATTGAACCGCTTTATTCCGGAATCAGTGAAATAGAGTTTCTGAATACGATTCTGACCGGAGAAGAAAGCGATGGCTTCGATCTGGTTCAGGAAACCTGGCAAGATTACTTTACCTCAAACTTCCAGGATCAGTGGGAAAGAGTGCTCCATGACGGAGTAGCTGAGGAAGAAGAATATCCTACGGTTTCTGCCAGTATTT
>CAYXVW010000239.1:0-2625 GCA_964468695.1 uncultured Balneolaceae bacterium
CCGAGGCCGTGCAAACCCTTGTACTTATTTTTGGTTCAGTAATGGTGCTTTATTACGGATTGGATGCCATTGGTGGCTGGAATCGGTTGTACGAAGTAGCAGGTCCCGAAATGTTTGATTTGTGGAAACCAATTGTACCTGACGGATACAGCGCAACCTGGGCTCCGATCATGGGAGATGGAGAGATGGCTTGGTATTTTAATAGTAACTATCCGTGGCTGGGGATGTTATTTGCTGCTCCTATTGTGGGACTCTGGTACTGGACAACCGACCAGTATATTGTACAGCGAGCACTGGGTGCGCCCAATGAAAAAGAAGGTCGCCGCGGAACTATTGCCGCTGCATTCTTAAAGCTGTTGCCGGTTTTCCTCTTTATTATTCCCGGTATTATTGCTTTTGCTCTTGCAAAATCAGGGGAAATGCAAATCCTGCAGGAACAACTGATGAACCAGCAGGGAGAGATTATTAATGAGAATGCCCAAGCATCTTTTCCCTTACTTGTTGCACATATTTTACCGGTAGGGGTCCGCGGTATTGTGGTTGCGGGACTTCTGGCTGCGTTGATGAGTTCCCTTGCCGGGGTATTTAACGCCTCTTCTACACTCTTCACGATGGACTTCTACAGTAAGTTTAAGCCTGATGCCTCTGAGCGTCATTTGGTATGGATGGGACGCTTAGCTACGGTTGTTATGGTCGTTATTGGCTTACTTTGGATACCGGTTATTCAGGGAAGCCGAGGATTGTATGATTATCTCCAGGGAGTACAGGCCTATTTGGCACCGCCTATATTTGTAGTATTCTTCTTTGGTATTTTCTTTAAACGGCTCAATAAACAAGGGGCATTATCGGCGCTGATTGTAGGACTCTTTCTGGGAGTTTTCCGTTTAGCTATCGATACACCAGTGATGCTTGGAGATGGCTTTACCTATGCGGAAGGATCCTTTTTCTGGATTATTAATAACATCTTTTTCCAATATTATAGCTTGTTTATTTTCTTAGTATGCATCGCGGTAATGTTTGGAGTAAGCTATATGACGGATCCTCCGAAATATGAAAAAATTTCTGGATTAACGTACGGAACTCTTACTGATGAAGATAAACGGATGTCCAGAGAAAGCTGGAACTGGGTGGATGTTTCCCTCTCTGTGTTATTAGTTGCCATAATTGGATTCATCTACATCTACTTTAGTGGATGAAGTATCTAATAGTATAAATCTAAAAAAGGCTTACCGGTACCGGTAAGCCTTTTCTTATTGTTATCAAAAAGTTGGAATTAAAGAAATGTAACTCCCTTATTTTGCAATAACTAAATCAATGATTTGATTTAATTTGAGGTTCTTAAAATTCTCAATAACCATAGAACATGGAGCCAACTCCTGTTTAGTATGGGTAGTCATGACACCTACTACCCGCGCTCCCGCTTTCCGCCCGGCTTCAACGCCGGAAACCGAATCTTCGAATACAATACAAGATTCTGGATCTTTTCCAAGTGCTTTCGATGCTTTGATATACACTTCCGGATCGGGTTTGCCGGTTGTAACGTGCGAAGAATCAAGAATAGCATCAAAATAATCGGCAATCGAAAGTCGCGATAGAATATAATCTGCATTCTCTCCGGGTGCTGATGTGGCAACGGCCATTGGAATATTATTATCTTTAAGTATTTCCAGGAATTTATGAATTCCTTCTACGATATTATTCTCAGGTATAAACATGTCCCGGAACATCTGTTCCTTTTGATCTGCGAGTTTTTTTAGACGTTTGGCACTGATCTCCCCAAATAGTTCAGGAATCCATTCCTTGTTAGTACGACCATAAAGCCGGTTTTCAAGGAAAGATTGGGAAACATCCTGATTATGTATTTTGCAAAAATCCTGAATAGCTTTTTTGTGTGCTGGATTACTATGTACGATCACGCCATCCATATCGAAAATAACGCCGGGAGTGTCAGAAGACATACGTATGCTTTTTACTTTAAAGAGTCATGATTAATTGGCTAACGATAAATAATTTTTCCCGTTTTCAAAAAGTAAAAAAGCTTTTAAATATGATTACAGAGGGATTAGATTTATTAATCGATATTGGCAATGATCTTTATGAGACAATGCCGGAAGAATTTTTGAGTAGGAGGTCAGTCAATAACAGAAGAGCTGTCTATAAAAGATGCAGAAAGCCTATAATTTTCACGTTCTGCTGCTTGTTTATCAACAAGCTTAAAACCCTTTGCTAAATCCATGCTGTGATCCCTGTGGCGGATCATAGCATGGATTATCGTTATTCAATACATGTTAGGCTTGGCAAAAGCCTCCCAAAGACAATAGGTTAAAGTGTTATGCTTGGCCAGTTGTCTTCCCATTCAATTTCTCTGATAATCAGTTTGGCTTTTCCTTCATCAGATTTGTCATAGCCATGAAATATCAGGTAGTCCTTTCCGCTAAAAGTATAAGCTGCCTGATGACCAACGGCCGCCCAATCTTCGTTTTCTTTGGCAATAAGTGTACCACCGCCGTGAATCATTTTTTCTCCTGATTTATCAAGATAGGACCCGGTAATATCTTTAGAACGTCCTACCTTAATTTTGTAGGAGCTTTCCAGTCCACGGCAGCATCGGTCCATCGACACAAA
>CAYXVW010000239.1:2725-3975 GCA_964468695.1 uncultured Balneolaceae bacterium
GATTGTACAACAATACCGTGATCAGTCCATTCAAAATTGGGGTCATCGGGATTAAGAGTTTCATTGGTCGCTACACCGATTGCAGAATTATTTCGACCAAATTGCGAAACCGAATAATACAAGTAAAAGGTACCCTCGTGTTCTGCGATATCCGGTGCCCAAATGACGTTGTCGAAGTCTGGAACGAGTTCAAGACTCCATTCCGGGGGAGAGTCAAATACCGGCTCTTCAGGGCTCCAGCTTTTCATATCGGGGGATGACCATACCGAAATGCCTTCTCCAGTGGCAAAGGCGTAATAAGTGCCCTCATGCTCAATCATAACCGGATCATGAATTGGGATTTGGTCGTGTTCAATTTGGGCTTGCACCGTTGATGATAGTAATCCTACAATGAGAAATGCACAAAATGCCATTGTGGTATATAAAGATTTCATATCAAATAGTGGATTAGTTGAAATTAATTAGAGAGTTATCGTGGGCCATCCGTCTTCCCAGGTAATTTCCCTGATAATAAGCTTTGAATCACCTTCATCAGTTTTATCGTATCCATGAAATACCAAATAATCGGTATTATTAAAAGTATAAGCAGCGTTGTGTCCTACGGCTGCCCACTTTTCCTTACCTTTAGCAACTAGTGTACCATCGCCATGAATCATTTTCTTATCAGCTTTATCCAAGTAGGGGCCTGTGATGTTTTTAGATCGGCCCACTACAATTTTGTAGGTACTTTCTTCATCAGCACAGCACCGGTCCCAGGAAGCAAATAGATAATAATAGCCGTTTTTCTTAAAAATGAAAGGTGCTTCTATATCTCCGCTATAACTATTGCCGGCGGTTCGTTCGTCTAACTTCCAATAGCGGTGTCGCGATGCAATCGTTCGCCAGGATTGAGGAGAGGTAGCAACCTCGGTTAAATTTTTCTTCAGTTTGACAATTTTTATCCCCAGCCAGTAGGAGCCAAAGGATAGCCAGGGCGTGCCTTCATCATCAAAAGTCAGATTCGGATCGATAGCATTCCACATGTCCTGTCCGGGCACGGATTGGACGACTGGGCCGTGATCAGTCCATTCAAAATCGGGATCATCGGGATTTAGGGTCTCATTAGTCGCCACTCCGATGGCAGAATTGTTGGTACCAAACCGGGAAACAGAATAATACAGATAATAAGTGCCATTATATTCGGCAATATCCGGGGCCCAGATGTGGTTTCGAAAATCGGGAACTACCTCTGAGGTCCATTCCGGAGCTTC
>CAYXVW010000240.1:0-3944 GCA_964468695.1 uncultured Balneolaceae bacterium
AATGCTCAGGAAACCGCCGAGGGTACGGTTTATGTGGATGAAAATAATAACGGTAAGCTGGATGGAAATGAAGAAGTACTATCCGGGGTGGCTGTTTCAAACGGGAGTGATGTGGTTCAGACGAATGAAGATGGACAATATTCTATTCCGATCGATGAAAATGATGCCACTATTTTTGTGATCAAACCCGCAGGATATAGATTGTCCGTGAATAAGCTCAATCAGCCGCAGTTTTACTATATCCACAAGCCAGATGGTTCTCCTGAATTGGAATTTGATGGAGTAGAGCCGACGGGCCCGCTTCCGGAAGCGATTAACTTTCCGCTTCTGGAGGATAAGCAGAAAAATGAGTTCAGCGTTTTGCTATTTGGCGATCCGCAGCCCTATACTGAGCGGGAAGTAGAATATTTTGATAAGGATATTGTCTCCGAGCTGGAAGGAGCAGAGGGATACGAATTTGGAATTACGCTGGGTGATATCGTGGGAGATGATTTGGATCTGTTTCAGCCTTACAGTGAATCAGTTGCTAAAATCGGACTTCCCTGGTTTCATGTGTATGGGAATCATGATATGAATTTTGATGCTGAAAGTGATTCTTTGGCTGATGAAACGTTTGAAGCTACTTTTGGTCCTCCGACCTATTCATTTAATCATGGCAAGGCCCATTTTATTGTGCTGGATGATGTCGTTTACCCGCGCGAAGATGGTGAGTCAGGTTATATCGGAGGTTTTACGGATGAGCAGTTCGAATTTATCGAAAATGATTTGGAGTATGTATCTGAAGACCAACTAGTGGTAATTGCATTTCATATTCCAATTTTTATGCCGGATGGGTGGGGACGTACGTTCCGCATCGAAGATCGCGATCGATTGTTTAACTTGCTGAAGGAATATCCAAATACCTTAACGCTTTCAGCTCATACTCATATTCAAAAATTCCACTTTTTTGATGATAAAGATGGATGGAAACGGTTGAACCCCCATATTCACTACAACGTAGGGACAACTAATGGTGACTGGTGGTCTGGAGAGGTGGATGAGCGTGGAATTCCCCCCACGTTGATGCGTGACGGAACCCCCAATGGCTATGCGATGCTCAATATAGAGGGTAGTGAATATACTATTGATTATAAGGTTGCAGATAAACCGAAAGACTATCGATTGAGTATATGGGGACCTAACATCGTTCCGCAGGATTCCTGGCATGGAGCCCAGCTCTATGTCAACTATTTTTTGGGCAATGAATATACGGAAGTGGAATTTCGGGTAAAGAATGAATGGGATAGCTGGCGATCGATGAACAAGGTAGAGGAGCAGGATCCTCATGTTGCGGAGTTGCGCCAAAAGTGGGATACGGCTAATGAGCTGCCGGAAGAGGGGCGAAGGCCGTCTAATCCAATAGAATCAACTCACTTGTGGAAAACCGGCGTACCGAATAATTTACCACTTGGAGAGCATACTATTGAAATACGAGTAACAGATATGTTTGGGCGCATATTTACCGATGAATTTACATACAAAGTGGTGGAACCTAATCAGTGATTAAAAAACATGCCCTACATTTATTCGCAGAGCGTAAGGTCCGTCAAAGTCCGGGGCCATTAAGGTAAGTTCTACCGGACCGATAATTGTATTTGTTCCCCCGGAGATGCCAAAACCCGAATCGAAATTTGAAGGTTGAATTTTCCACTTCGATTGATCGGAGAAGCTGGCGGCATTCCATTTAAATTGGAGGAAAGAATTGCTTTGGACTCTTAGCTGTACCCCCAGCTGTAATGCTTGCATATGGTCCCCTGACAGTTCTTGAACCTGATATCCTAATAACGGGAATTGCCGTTCCTGGAAAATAGAAACAGGGATGGCTCCCCCACCAAAATAACGATAATGTAATGGCAGTGTTGACGAATAAGTAACAGTGCGTCCCGCTGTAATCCTCGATAGGAAAGAAAGCCGGTCTGAAACAGGGAGACGAGTTTCCCAATCTGCTGTCAATTGAAAAAAAGATCGGCTGCTTCCCCAGCGGCTATTTGAAAGCTCAGATTTAATGAATAGCTGTTGACCTTTTGAAGGGAAATAGGCGTGGTTGAAGGAATCGCCGTAAACCAACATCTGTCCTGTAATTAATCCATTTATATTACTAAGAAAGAGGGTTTCCCCAATTGCTTCATTTAAATTGTATACTTCGAAATGCGGACCAATGCCGAAAAATAGTTCGGGCATAATCTCTATGCGCAAATGGGGAGAAAATGAAAGCTGTTCCACATCTATTTTAGAAATACGTTGGTCGTTACTAAATATATCAACGGGAAGTCGCGTGATACTACCCATCACGGCCAGATCCGTTTTGGGATAAAACGAAAGAGGTAAGAAATAGGTGCTCTGCAATTGTATCTGTTCTCCGAGTCGCAAGTCTGCTAACAGTACGTCACCGGGTGTAAAAATCTTATTGAAAGTCCCGTTAAATAACAGTGAGGCTTTATAGTGACTGTCATAGCGTGCGCCAAGACCTACGGTCTGTTGATTTTGAGTGGAGATATCAAGATTTAATAAATATCCGTCTTGATCAGGTAGCTGTTGCAGTCGGTAGCTGATTAGATCAGTGAAAGAACCGGAATTATAGATCCGGTTTAACTTATATTCCAGCTCTGAAAGCGATTGCTGGGTTGGTGGTTCAAGGTGAAGTGAGCTTTTCAGCCGATCCCGGATATAGGAATTTGAGCCATTTATTTGAAGCTCTTTGATTAATAATGTATCCGATTGCTGGGGAACGGGAGGTAGCTTATTTTTCGGCTTGTCGAGAGAGTCTGCCAGCGCTTTTAACTGGGGAAGCATTTTGCGCGCCGCTTGCTCTCCTTTTTGGATTAATTGGGCAGTTTTGTCAAAATCAAAGGTGGTGTAGCCACCTATATCCGGCTGGATATGTATATCTGTAAGTGCCAGCTGTTGTTTATTAGAGGCCTGCATGGTAAAGCCCACCGCTTGCCACAAGATGTTTACAAATGATTGAAGGCTGTCTACGGGGGCAAGGGAAGTACTGACATCTGAAGAAATGACAATATCAGCCCCAAGCTCACGAGCGTCTGTGGCAGGGATATTACGGGCAACACCTCCATCTATGTAACTAACGGAATCGATCTCTACAGGTTCAAAGATACTTGGAATCGCTATGCTGGCCCGAATAGCATCCGGAAGGTAACCGCGGTCCATCCTTACTGCTTCTCCCGTGGCAAGATCGGTGGCAATAGCAGCAAAAGGAATAGGCAAGTTTCTAAAATCGGTAACCCCGTGATAGGGCTCGGTGAGCCGGTAGAGCATCATCGCAATTTTCTGGCCTTTTATAAGTCCGCGGGGCAACCTGACCGAGCCATCTTTAAAAGGAAAGTTAAGCAGATTCTGTGACTGGTTTGTTTTTTGGTAAATGGATTGATACTGTCGGGGAGACCGGTTGCTAAAGAACTCTTCCCAATTGTTTGAAAGGGCAATTTCTTCGAGCATAGCAGGACTATAGCCAATAGCATAAAGTCCGCCTATGACACTCCCCATGCTGGTGCCGGTGACAATATCGGGCTGAATCCCGGCTTCTTCCAATACCTTTAATACGCCAATATGTGCAAAACCTTTGGCACCGCCGCCACTCAATGCCAAGCCAATTTTAGGAGAACGCTTATCTGGGCTATTGGCATCTTGTCCTTGAACGGTAGATACTGCTCCAGACCACAAGCAGATTGCTAAGATTAAAATAGTAAGTCTTATGAGACGATAAAGTGTCATGGGAAGATTAAAAAGGAAAAAGGTTAAGTATAAATAGTTTTTTAATTAAATCTTGATGGTAGTCTTTTAATACGACCACTTGAGTCGAAAATAAAGCAAGTTCGGGGTTTCTGTGAAATCCTCCAAAGCCGATCCCTTAAGTACCTGTGCCAGGACCATAAAATCCAGGTTAT
>CAYXVW010000241.1:0-3931 GCA_964468695.1 uncultured Balneolaceae bacterium
CCCAGCGTCGCCGTCTTCGAGTGGCTCGACCCGCTCCACCTCGCCGCGAACTGGGTGCCCGAACTCGTCGTGCACGCCGGCGGCGAGTATCCGCTGGCGGACCCCGGCTACCACAAACATGGCCGTTGTAGATATATTAAAAGTCCCCGAACCGTCCCCTCCAGTTCCGCATAGGTCCACGGCTCCCTCAGTTTCTACCTCTGGCTTGACAGCGGCTTCCCTCATAACTCTAACAAAAGCAGTGAGCTCTTCGGTAGTTTCTCCTTTCATTCTCATTGCCGTTAAGAACGAAGCGATACGCTCGTTTTCCACCTCTCCGGCAATAATTAGTCGAAGAGCTTTCTCTGCCTCTTCAGACGACAGATCACCGCGGTAAATCAATTGTTCTAAAATATCATTAAAATCCATATCCCAATGGTATTATTATAATTACAACTATTATATAAATTAATTTTATACTAAATTATGTTTCATCGTCTGTCGATACCAATTCTTAACGATAGCCGGTCCCTCAACGGTAAGCACACTTTCCGGATGAAATTGGATTCCTTCGATCGGAAATTCTTTATGTCGAATTCCCATTAACACTCCCTCATCACTTCGAGCGGTAACTTCCAGTACATCAGGTATTTGATCCGGATCAAGTATCAGTGAATGATAGCGAGTGGCAATAAAATTATCGGGAATATCCCGGAAAATAGATTTGCCGTCATGCGTAATGGGAGAAGTTTTTCCATGCATCAACTTGGGAGCATGAATGACACGACCCCCAAACACCTCACCTATAGCCTGGAGCCCCAGACAAACTCCCAAAATCGGGATATTATGGCCCAGTTGCTCAATAACGGGTTCTGTGATTCCGGCATCGACCGGACGCCCCGGGCCCGGAGAAATTAAGATGCCGGAAGGATTTAATGCCCGCACTTCATCCACTGAGAGCGCATCGTTGCGGACGACCTCATAATTATCAGTTTCCTGTGCTACAATATCGACCAAATTGTAGGTAAAGGAATCGTAGTTATCAATGATTAAGATCATGGGATCAAACTCTTTAGCTTTTCAGTGAATATTGGTGGGATTTAAATAATCCCGTTGCTTCCCGGATCGGCTCCATCACGGTTTCAGCCCTTTTTCGAGCTTTCTCGCCTCCTTCTTGTAAAATATCGTGAACCCGATCCAGGTCTTGGGACAATTCTTTTCTTCGCTCACGCGCTTCGGCAAAGTATTCTTCGATCATTGCTAAAAGCTCCTTCTTGGCATGGCCGTATCCATATCCTCCTTCGCGATATTTTTCGGCTATTTCCTTCTGCTTCTCCTCATCCGCAAAAAGTTTTATAAGAGCGAATACATTGCAGTTCTCCGGATCTTTTGGTTCGTCCAAGGGCGTAGAGTCCGTTTTAATGGACATTACCTTCTTTTTAAGATTTTTACCCTCATCAAAAATATTAATTGTGTTGCCATAGGATTTACTCATCTTTCGCCCATCTACTCCCGGCACAATGGCTACGGATTCAACAATATGCTCTTCCGGAAGTTTAAGGTATTCATCACCATAATTATGATTGAATTTTCTGGCCAAATCACGACAAATTTCAATATTCTGTTTTTGATCTTGTCCCACTGGTACCAGATCGGAATGATAGATGAGGATATCCGCCGCTTGCAGAATCGGATAGGTAAATAATCCGATATTCGGGCTCAGTCCCTGTCCGACTTTATCTTTATAAGCCACTCCTTTCTCCATTAAACTCACCGGACAAAAAGTGCCTAAAATCCAGGCCAGTTCGGCTACCTGTGGCACATCACTTTGAACAAAGAACGTACATTTTTCGGGATCCAGCCCCAGTGCCAAATAATCCAGGGCTACATCGATAGTATTCTGGCGTATTTGTTCACCATCATTAATGGAGGTCAGAGAATGATAATTAGCAATAAAATAAAATGCATCCCCCTGTTCCTGCATTTGGATATGCTGGCGAAGTGCTCCAAAATAGTTTCCTAAATGTAGTTTACCGGATGATTGGATACCGGATAAAATCGTCTTCATTTGATCGTTATCAGTTTTAAAGTTGCTATTTATAACTGTTCAATGATTATTCACCACCGGTAATTGTTAATGCGACACTCAGTGCTTCAACAAGCGCACCGGCTTTATTCTTAGTTTCTATATACTCCTTCCCGGGATCACTGTCAGCTACAATCCCTGCCCCGGCCTGTATGTAAACATTAGAATCCGTTACTAACATGGTACGAATAACTATACAGGTATCCATATTACCAGAAAAATCAAAATATCCTACCGCTCCTGCATAGGGACCTCTTTTGGTAGGTTCCAGCTCATCAATAATTTCCATTGCCCGGATTTTTGGAGCTCCGCTTACGGTTCCAGCCGGAAAACACTGCATTAAAGCATCCACCGCTGTCTGATGCTCCGCGAGCTGTCCCTTAACGTCCGATACAATGTGCATAACATGAGAATAACGTTCAATAACCTGCTCGCGTACGGGTTGTACTGTTCCCGGCTTGCAAACCCGCGACAGATCATTACGTCCAAGATCCACTAACATCACGTGCTCAGCAATCTCCTTGGGATCGTTCTTTAGATCCTCTTCTAGAGCCAAATCTTCTTCATCGGTTTCTCCCCTTGGACGCGTACCCGCAATGGGTAGCAGCTGTGCAGTTTCATCCTGAACGCGCACCAAAACTTCGGGAGAAGAACCAACCAGAGCAAAGTCTTCAAAATCCAGATAAAAGAGATAAGGCGAAGGGTTTACCATCCGTAGCGCCCGGTAAAGCATAAAGCGATCCCCTTCAAAATCCGTTTCAAAGCGTTGGGATAGCACTACCTGGAAAATATCTCCCTCATAGATATACTCCTTGGCGCGTTTAACCATATCTTCAAATTCATTCCGGGCAATATTGCTTGTCAGGTTATCAGGATTGATGGAAAAAGAGTTCGTTTCAGGTAACGGCTGGTAAACGAGCTTTTCCAACTCATCCAACCTATTCTGCGCCTGTTTATAACGTTGCCTTACGTCAATGTCAGCCGTATCATCTATAAAAACAGTTTTGATGATAATAATCTGCTGCTTGACATGATCAAAGGCGAACACCTCGTCATAAAAAGCCCATATTGCTTCCGGGATTTCCATTTCTGAGGGAGGTGTGTTTGGCAGATGTTCTATTTCCCGCACGGTATCATAAGAAGAAAAACCTACGGCCCCACCTGTTAAGCGGGGAAGTTCGGGAATTTCAGGCTCAGTATGACGAGTTGTTAATTCTTTTAAGGCCTCAAAATAGGTTTGATCAAGTTGCTCTACGCTTCCCTCTTTTTGAAGCGTAACTTCATCTTTTTCATACCGCAAGACCTGGTACGGATTTCGCCCCAGGAAAGAGTATCTCGCTAACTGTTCCCCTCCCTCTACCGATTCCAACAGAAAGGGATTTTTGGCCTCTTCCCTGAGTTTCAGGAATAACGATACAGGAGTCATCACATCAGCCATTAACCGTCGGTAAATTGGTACAGCCGTATATTTTTGGGCTAAATTCTCAAATTTTTCAAATTTCATAAATGATATTCCTCTGAATAAAACACTCTTTTAATAAAAAAACCCACTCCAGTTTCCTGCAGTGGGTTTTCGAAAAACTTTAAATATAATCTAATTTATAGCTCAGCCACTGCCTGTATTTTTTTCACTACAGGCCACCACCAATTAATGCTATTTTGAACAGATTTTTTCACGACGAGTTGAAGATAATAGCCTGCTTTACTAAAAGCAAAAAAGATCGTTATTCTATTTTAAAAATTAATTTGACGCTGGATAATTAATAATCTCCATTCTGGAAAGCCTCCTTGTAAAATACAATCCCCCCGATTATAAGTCCTTTAATAATGAAGGCCGAGAATACAATCATCAGTCCCACTTCCTGT
>CAYXVW010000242.1:0-3927 GCA_964468695.1 uncultured Balneolaceae bacterium
TATCAGTTATCAGTTATCAGTTATCAGTTATCAGTTATCAGTTATCAGAGGCTGCCGATTTCTAATCCTTCTGTCAAGAGTTAATTTTGTTTATTTGTTATTAGGTCGAGATTTAAATGTTGAAGGTTGGAAATTGTCAACATGCAACGTTCAACGTTTAACTTTCCCCTTTCAACTTAACACTTAAAACTTTCTACTGCGTGATGCCTGCCTCATTCCAGCCTCACTTTGAAGCTCCTGACACTGAGTGCAATAAATCCAAGCGTCATGACAAGCAATACCAGGGTCTCTTTCCAGAGAAACAGCAAACTGGAATCTTTGAGCATAATGCTACGCACAATGACCAGGAACCAGCGTGCCGGAATCAGGTTACTTATCCACTGTAATACCTGGGGCATACTTGCAATCGGGAATATGAATCCCGACAAAAGAACGGTCGGCAACAAGAGGCCTGCCAGAGAAACCATCATGGCGGTCTGCTGATCATCGGCTTTGGTAGAGATTAATACACCCAGTGCCAGAGCCGTAAAAATGAACAACAGTGATTCGACCAGAAACAGGCTGTATGATCCTCTAAAGGGGACATCAAATACCCACTGAGCCATTACTAATACCGTTAGTACATTGATAAATGACAGTACGAGGTAAGGCAACACCTTGCCAACAATAACCTGAGACGGATTCAGCGGAGAGACCAACAGAATCTCCATATTGCCCATCTCTTTCTCACGAGTAATTGAGATGGAGGTCATTAATGTTGAAATAAGCATTAGGATAACGGCAATAAGTCCCGGTACAAACAGATTGACGCTTTCCAACTGTGGATTGAAAAGCATATTGGCATGAGTAGTGATGCCTCCCTTTTCAGTGCCCGCAGGTGACATGCGCTGCTGGAAATCCACGATAATAGAGGAAGAATACTGTTGAATAAGCTGTGCCAGGTTTGGATTGGAGGCATCCGTTATGATATGAACGGCCGGGCGGCTTCCTCGTTCCAGCTTGCGGGCAAAGTCATTTTCAAAAACAATGACTTCGTCAATCTCACCCTGCTGGAAAATGGCCTCGATGTTGTTGATGTCCTGTATTTCGCCAGCTACGCTGAAGTAATTTGAAGCGTCGATTTTATTAACAAGCTGCCGGGTAACTTCATCACGGGAGTTATCCAGGACCATGATCCGGGCATTCTCTACCTCATTGCGGATCGCAAAACCAAACAGCAGCATCTGGATAATCGGCATGCCGAACAGCACCAGCAGCGTTCTCCTGTCGCGAAAGATCTGCTTGAATTCTTTGGTGATAAATGCTTTAAATGATTGCATTTTTCAGTGATCAGTTAACAGTGTTCAGTGTTGACTGCGATCTGCGCCGCGAGCCAGCTCTATAAAGACCTCTTCAATATCCTCAGCCTCAAATTCCTCTTTTAATCCCGAGGGCGTATCCAACGCTTCAATTACTCCATCCACCATGATGGAAACACGGTCACAGTATTCCGCCTCATCCATATAATGGGTAGTCACAAAAACGGTGGTCCCTTCTTCCGTCACCTCATATATCTGTTCCCAAAATTGGCGGCGGGTTATCGGGTCGACGCCGCCCGTTGGCTCATCCAAAAAAACAATATCCGGTTCATGTAGTACCGCAACTGAAAACGCCAGCTTTTGTTTCCACCCCAATGGCAGCGAGCCGATACGCTTGTCACGGGCATCACTAAGCTGAAGGGTTTTCAGCAGATCATCCGCTTTAGCTTTTACGGTTTCCATCGGAAGCCCGTAAATACCACCGTACAGCCGAATATTTTCCCAAACGGTCAGGTCGGCATAAAGTGAAAATTTTTGGCTCATATATCCTATCCTTTTTTTGATCGCTTCGGCTTCGGTAAACACATCATAACCGGCTACGGAAGCTTCCCCCGATGTTGGCGTTAATAAACCGATGAGCATTCGGATAGCCGTCGTTTTACCCGCTCCATTGGCTCCCAGGAAACCAAATATTTCTCCTTTGCTTACTTCAAAGCTGATATTATCCACCGCAAAAAAGTCGCCAAACTTCCGGGTCAGATTCCGGGTCTTAATCGCGGGTCTGGTATTATTCATGGGTATTATCATTTTGCATTAATGCTATAAAACTGTCTTCAATATCGGGCTGCGTCGGTTTTATGCTAACTCCGGATAAACCGGCATCCGATAAGTAGGCCTTCAGTTCATCAACATTTGGTTCTTCCCTCCGGTCGGTATAGTGCACATATTCTCCGAATGGTTGTACGGAATGGCTCCACTGGTAGCTGCGAAGCTCTTTTATAAGCCGGTACATGCTGGTGGCTTTGACGGCCAGAATGGGTTTCCGGAACGACTGGACTACCTTATCCGGCGGGTCAATCTGGAGGATATTCCCTTCGTCAATAAGTGCGACCCGATCGCACTGCTCGGCTTCATCCATATAAGGCGTAGAGGCAATTACGGTGATACCTTCAGCATTAAGTCGCTGTAGCATCTCCCAAAACTCCTGTCGCGATACCGCATCCACTCCCGTTGTGGGTTCATCCAGCACAAGCAACTCCGGCTTATGGATAAGCGCGCAGCTCAACGCCAGCTTCTGTTTCATTCCACCGGACAGCGCACCAGCCAATCGATCTTCAAATTTTTCGAGCTGACTATAAATCGGAGCTACCAAATCGTAATTTTCTTCCAGTGTGGTACCAAAGACCGAGGCAAAGAAATTCATATTCTCCCGCACGCTTAAATCCTGGTACAGTGCAAACTGCCCGGGCATGTATCCGAGCCTGGGACGAATGGAACGGTAGTCTTCTATCACATCCATACCTAAAACATTGGCCGTTCCGGAATCAGGTTTTATTAAAGTTGTTAGAATCCGAAAAAGAGAGGTCTTTCCGGCCCCGTCGGGACCAATAAAGCCGAACAATTCTCCCCCCTCAATCTCGAAGGATATGTCATCCAGGGCCGTAGTCTTGCCGTAAGACTTGCTTATATTTTTAACTTCTACGATGTTCATCGGTTGGTTATTCATTATCTGTTATTGGTTATTCGGAGTTTCTTATTAACCAATAACTATTAACTAATTCACTAATTGAAATTCACTTCTCCGGGCATACCTATTTTTAAAACTCCATCGGAATTAGGTACGCGAATCTTAACGGCATATACTTGCGTTACCCGTTCCTCCTTGGTTTGGATCATCTTTGGAGTAAACTCTGCTTCAGAAGCAATCCAGCTTACCCTTCCCTCCATTGCTTGGTTTTCCTCCTCATTTTCATCCACTAATACCTCAACTTGCTGTCCCAGCTTCACCGACGGTAATTGTGCTCCACTGATATAAACCCGAAGCTCCAGCGTATCCAAATTGGCAATTTCATAAAGCGGTTGGCCTTGCCGGAGCATTTCGTGAGTCTCTACAAAAGAGGTGAGTACTGTTCCGTTTACCGGATTCACAATCAGGGCATCGTCAATTTGATCCTCCACCTGCTCTATACGCGTCCGGGTGGCCTCTATTTCAGCACGGATGGATTGTTTCTCGGTTTGCAGAGCCCGAATTCTTTTCTCCATAGTCTGTACTTTGGTTCGGGCATTATCCAGCTGCTGCTCGGTAGCGGCTCCATCTTCGTGAAGAGCTTCCGTACGCTTCAGGTTGGCCCGGGCCAGGGCTAATTCTTCTTGCTGTACCTCAACCTGCGCATCTATATTCTTAATTTTAGATCGGACTGATTCTAATTGCGATCTCAACTCTTTCTTCTGCAGCGACAGGCGGGTGGTATCCACCTGGCCAACCCGTGTATTCTGGTCAAGGCGATCTCCTTCGTTAATGGTGTACTTGATCAGTTTGCCCGGTACCTCAGAAGAAATGGAAGTTTCGGTCGCTTCAAATTGTCCGTACGCATCGGATTTTTTTTCGGAAGCGCAGCCATAAGATCCT
>CAYXVW010000243.1:0-3926 GCA_964468695.1 uncultured Balneolaceae bacterium
AAATACGATAGATTTAAGCCATGCTATTTTTAGCATGGCTTTTTTATTGGGAGGGGTTGAAAAGTTTGCACAGGGCATCAGGCAATAATAGCCATTAGTCGCTAAACATGGAGTTGACAAACAGCTCACGGTCAAAGACCTGCAGGTCCTCGATCTTTTCGCCCACGCCGATATATTTGACTGGTACATCCAGTTCGTTGGAAACTCCAATTACGATCCCTCCTTTAGCGGTGCCGTCCAGCTTGGTAAGAACCAGGCCGGTAATATCTACAAAGTCGGTAAATGCTTTGGCCTGCTGCATCGCATTTTGACCCGTTGAGGCGTCAAGCACCAGAAGAACCTCGTGCGGAGCATCTTCAACTACTTTTCCCATCACCCGCTTGATTTTAGCCAGCTCTTCCATCAGCGACTTTTTATTATGCAGTCGTCCAGCCGTATCAACCAGTGCCACGTCGGCATTTTTGGCCTTGGCCGATTCTACCGTATCGTAAGCCACGGCCGCCGGGTCGGCATTTTGTCCCTGCTGAATGATGGGAACGTCTGCCCGTTCGCTCCATATCTTAAGCTGGTCCACTGCTGCAGCGCGGAAAGTATCGGCCGCCCCTAACATCACTTTTTTACCGGCTTTTTTATAGAGATGGGCCAGCTTGCCAATTGAGGTCGTTTTGCCTACCCCGTTTACGCCTACAACCATCACGATATGGGGTTTCTGCGGAAATTCGGCGTCAAATTCAGCTGGCTTGTCAGGAGAGTGATCCTTGAGCAGAGCAATAATCTCTTCGCGCAGTATTCTTTGAAGCTCACTGCTGTTGAGATATTTATCCCGTGCCACGCGTGCTTCTATGCGGTCGATAATTTCAAGCGTTGTTTTAACGCCTACATCCGAAGTAATAAGAATTTCCTCCAGCTCGTCGAGTACGGCGGCATCTACAGTATCCTTTCCGGCAACAGCTTTACCGATCTTTTTCATGATGCCGGAACGGCTTTTCTCAACGCCTTTTTCGACCTTTTCTTTCTTTTTGAGACCTATCTTTTCTAGAAAACCCATACGATTTCTCTGATTAAAAGCTATATATCACATACACTGCTTGTGTATGTTGTTATTGCTAAAAACTTCCAATTATTATTCAATTAAACTCTACTCCCTTACGTATTTCATTGAATCGGTAAAGATAATCAATGAAGGAGAAAAACATAAGAGCCAGTGATGCGCCCATCAGCATTTGCTGAGCGGCTGTGGCCTCCGGATAAAAAAAGGCGGCAAGCCAATAAAGTCCCAGAACATTGACGCTGATTTTCCCGGACATCCCCGCCATAGCAACTTTTCCCCGCAGCCAGCGAATATATAATGATCCGGCCATTATGATGATGTCTCGCAATATCTCAATGATAAAAAACCACAGCGGAATGATATTGATATAGGCCGCATAAAAAAACAGAATCACGGCACAGAATTTATCCGCTACCGGATCCAGGATTTTGCCCCATTCGGTTACTTTACCTGTAACGCGTGCGACATATCCATCCAGATAGTCCGAGAAAATACCATATAGAACGAGTATGGTAATCGACCACGTAATTTGTTGGCCATTCGTATAGTGCAGGTACACAATGGGCAGGGCAACCAGTATGCGCGAAAAAGAGATAGCATTTGACCAGGTTAACAGGTCTTCTTTTACCTCTATTTTTTTCTGATCTATGTTATATGTTTCGCCCAAGAGAGTGCAATTTCTTTGTTATTATTGACGAAGTACTATATATAATAGTTTAGTGCCTAAGATACATAAAAATATGACTATGAACGATTCCCAAAAACTCGTAGAACACACTTTATCTTCACAAGAAGTTTTTAATGGCCGGTTGCTGCACGTTTTTTTTGATAAAGTTCGGTTACCGGATCAATCAAATTCTACTCGCGAATGGATTGATCATCCCGGCGCGTCAGCTATCATTCCAATATTCAGAAACGGGGATGTGATGATGGTCCGGCAATTTCGATATCCGATAAAGAATATTTTTTATGAAGTGCCCGCCGGAAAGCTGGATCCCGGGGATACCGCGGGAGAGGCTGCCAAAAGAGAAGTGAACGAAGAAGCGGGACTAATTTGCAACTCTTATGCATATATTGGCCATTTTTACCCGGTGATAGGCTATTCCAATGAAATTATTCATCTTTACGTAGCTTGGGATATTGAAATAGCGAAACAGCAGGTTGATGATGATGAGTTTTTAATAAAGGAGCGCATGCCTTTTCAAGAAGCGCTTCAGATGGTACATAATGGAGAAATTACAGATGGGAAAACTATCATTGCACTGCTACGCACCTGGCACTGGTGGCAGGAAGAAGGCCCCTTTGATATATAGAAATCTCTAAAGATCTGGATACATCATGCCGCCCTTTGGCCAGGAGTATAAGCATCTATTATAATGGCTCAGTCTATCTTGTAGATATTAAACTAAATTACTTAATTATCCCCTCGTCCACGGCTAATTCATAAAGGGACTTCTGGAGATCAGTATCAGTAATGGCCTCACGGCTAATTAATTCTTCAATCTCATCCCCGCGCAACAGTAAAATACAGCCCATCTCATTGAGCGCTTCATCGAACTTCCGGGGGTCGGCATTAGAAAGCTTTTCCAGATCAATACCATCGGGACTTTTCTTCGTATTTACAAGACAATAGAAAGTGTCTTCCTCATCGTTTTCGTCACCGAATCCGAAAATTTCAAGTTTTGTGTCGTCTTGCTGAAGCATAATCGAATAACTTTGATTATAGGTTGTGCTGTAATTTTTTACTTCAAATTTATTGATGCCGTTCCAGGAAATCCCGGGCTTTAACCAGTTCTACAATTTCATCGGTTTCACTGTCAACCACGGCAACCTGGAAGAGGCTGATAATTGCTTGGTTTTCGATACAGCTGACCGTTTCTTCAATGGTATTGCACTCTTCCTGTTCGCTTACCAAATCATTAATTCCTTTAACAACATACCGATAATTTTTGGATTTGCTATTCTTTTTCTGTCCGGATGATGCTGTGGATTCTCCGAAATATTCACGCAAAGCTTCTTCGGTGACATACCATTTAACGCCCAGCTTGCGACCACGGATCTTTTCTTCCCGCAAATAGGTGCGTATAGTCATCTTGCTGAGCCCCAACTGTTCATGGAGGTCATCTACCGAGTAAAGGGTTAGGTTTCCAAGTTGTCTAGGCATTATGCACAAATTTTGATTTTTATTACAGTAATATGGTTCTCTTGTCACCGCTTTAAAGTAATAATACTTAGCTATTACTTAAAGTTTAGTTTCTATTAAATATATATTACTTGGGTATTAATCATCAATTTCAAAAAATACTTGTTCCGTATGGGGTAATCCCCGTATGTTATAAACAGTTGATTGAAGCAAAGCCTTGCAACCGCAGGGCTTTTGTTGTTTTACCCTCCTTTCTTGAAAACAGTCCATTATAGTGTCATTCTTTTTCCTATCCATCCTAATAATTTAGTACTGATATAGGGAGAACTTTTGCTATTCTGTTATTACCTTATGGTTCAAAAGCTAATAGTAATTCGCAAACGGAAATGATCCGTGTATGAAGCCTAAAAAAACAGTACGTGACTTACTGCTTGAACAGCTGAAAGGCCGGAATGCTCATGTTGATTTCAGTCAGGCGGTACAGGGGCTCACCTATAAGCAGGCGGGAATAAAGGTAGAAGGAGTTCCTCATACTATTTGGGAACTGATTGAGCATATCCGGATTGCTCAGGATGATATCCTGGAGTTTTGTAAGAATTCTGATTATGAGGAAATTGATTGGCCGGATGATTACTGGCCCGAATCGTCGAGCCCCGAAAATGAAGCGGAAATGGACAAGGCGATTCAGGCAGTACGCGATGGTATTGAAGAGATGCGTAAGTTGATCGAAGA
>CAYXVW010000244.1:0-3869 GCA_964468695.1 uncultured Balneolaceae bacterium
GAATGCTTCAGAAGAAATAAGATCTGAGTTCCTAAAAATGCTTTTAGGAAAATAGCATCCCGGGAAAATCTTGGGTAATCGTTTCCCTAAGCCTTATCTTTACTTTGATTGATCATTTTAACATTAAAGACTCCATGCTCACTTTAGGTACATACAAAATTTTAAGTGTTTCAAAGGAAACCGAACACGGCTACATTCTCAAGGAGGATAAGGGAGATGAAGTTCTTTTACCTGGTAACCTTGCCTTCAGAGACCTTCAGAAAGGAGAAAATGTGCGTGTATTCCTCTATAAAGACGGAGAGGAACGATTAACTGCTACTATGCAGGAACCGGATGTGAGCCTTAATAATATGGCAATGTTGAAGGCCAAAGATCTAACACGCTACGGTGCCTATTTTGACTGGGGACTTGATAAAGACCTATTGGTACCCCATAGCGAACAGATCGGTGAACTTCGGGAGGGACAGGAGTATCTGGTTTATTTGTATCTGGATAAAGAGACCAATCGATTGGTCGGCAGCATGAAAATAGATCGCTTTCTGGATAACAGTACCATTAGTGTAGATGAAGAAGAGGAAGTAGAACTCAGGATCCTCAATAAAACGGACCTCGGCTATAATGTATCTATCAACGGCAAGCATCGTGGACTCATATATCATGACGAATTTTTTACCGATATTTCTTACGGAGAAAAGAAGACAGGATATATCAAAAATATTCGTCCAGATAAAAAAATTGATGTAACCTTGCGTCCTATCGGATACAAAAAAGTGGAAGGGGCGGCCGATCGCATCCTCAAGCAGCTTAAAGATTCTGAAGGCTTTTTAGATCTTCACGACAAAAGCGATCCTGATAAAATCCGACAGCGACTTTCTATGAGTAAAAAGACTTTTAAGAAAGCAATCGGCCGACTGTACAAAGAAGATATTATTCGGATAGAAGACGACGGAGTTTATCTTCGAAATTAGCTTATAATTATTTTAGGAAAACACAATAAGCTATTGCCCTAATCGACGATAGATGTCTCCTTTATGAAGCGTCTGGCTGCCCACTGGCTTCCCCAGTAGCCCATCAGAATAGACAGCAATATCATTCCGCCACATAGATAGTACCATCTCCCGAAAGGCCATGATAGAATGCCAAATTGTGGAAGGTATCCGGGTAATAAGACATGGAAAGTAGCATACATTACGCCCACAGCCAATATACCAGCTATAAGCCCCTGTATAACCCCTTCTACTACAAACGGTCGGCGGATAAATGCATTTGTGGCTCCAACCAGTTTCATTGCTTTGATAAGGTCTCGCTTTGCATATATGGTAAGACGAATCGTATTAAAAACTAAAATAAGTGCAGTTAATAAAATAAGGAGTCCCAATCCCCCTCCTGCCATGGCAACCGTACTAAACTGGCGCTGCATCATCTGCAATAACTGCTGATTAAATCGTACTTCCTCGACTTCATCAAGCGTCCTTATTTCAGAAACCAAGCTATCGACCGTAGAAACATCTGCATCAGAGCTCATTTCCAATCTAAATGATGCCGGTAGAAAATTGAGATCGGCCATTGCGTTACTTCCTGTACCGAACTCTTCTTTGAAAATGGCGGCTGCACTATCCTGAGATATATAATTAACCTGATGAACAAGCTCTTCTTCTTTAAAATCTTGTTCAAGTTGTTGGGTACGATTATCATTTATATCGTTTAAAAAGACCTCCACATCAATAGATTGTTTGAGTGTTTGCCCAACCTGATAAGCATTGTATGATACACGTGCTAAAATGCCAAGCAACAGTACAGCTATAAACAGTGAAAAAATAGCGGTAAAGGAAGCAAGACGAGCGCGTCTAAGTCCTGCCACACCTTCTTTTATTACGTAACCTAAGCTCATATATATTCTTTTTTAATTTCTAAACAAGGCTCTTACTCCAAATATTAAACGTCGCTGAGACATCGGATATTGAGCCGTTTCAAAGTAGCCCAGTTGATTAACATCATCAAGCACATTTTCCCATCGTATAACGAACATAATTGAACGTACACGGGCAGAGATATCAACATCCAGACGGTTGTATGCCGGAAGCTGTTGATCGGAACTTACCGGTTGCCAGTAATCCAGCTGGGGTTGATAGTGATCTGCCTGATACTGAAATGGAGCCATCATTCCAGATAACCCTGCTTTTACATAGGTTGCACGGTCAAAAAGGTATCCCTTCCAGTATACCCCTCCCTTAATCCAAAGTCGGGGATCGTCTTGCATGGGAATGCTACCAGTGGAATTAAAAAAGCTGTCAGTAAATTGATGGAGTGTTGCAGAGCCGTCGATTTCAAAAGATTTTGAATCCCAATTTAGAAAGGCGGTAGCCGATTGGGAAGCGTAGTTCTCCATATTAGCAAAGGTGCTATCGGCTCCAATCATTATGCCATTGCCTATCTCCTTGTGTTGAACTCTTGCTCCAATCCGACTGTCCTTCGAAAAATTGTAGGAAAGTTCAACCCTCCCTTCCTGTATCTCCTCGTTTACTAAATCAGTACTGCCCTGAAATATATCTGATTGCCAATAAAGCTGTTGGGGTGTAGGCATAATCGTTCCCGATGATAAAGAAGGCGATAAATGCAGTTTTCCAAAGGTAATTTCTGCGCCCGCCTGCAGTCTGTAATTTTGGGATCCATCGGTACGAAGGTTGATCTCTGTATCCCCCTCCAGATTTAAGAATGAACCCGCCCTTAAAATAGCTTTTCCATCTGCCGTTAATTTCCCCCATGAATTAATTGACAAAGGACCAAATCCCGACTTTTTGGGAAAATAATGCTCATATTGAGTTCCTCCTTCTAATTCTAAAACCGATCCAATATCCAACCACTTTCGGGCATTTATTCCCGCCGTTCGGATATTATAGGAAGTTGAATCGGTGGAGTATTCCAGTGTACGTTGTATTTTCCGGTGGAATATACCAGCATGAAAGTTATCAGTAGCTTTTGTTGAGTCGGTACTACGCTGATAAAAATTTAGAGCAAATAAGTTGTTTATTTCTCTGGAATTCCCCGAAGGTTCATTCGCATTTGCTTGGTAGTGATCAAAGTGAAAAGTGCGAAGATCACCGGTGAGATAACCGAACGGTCGTCCGATTTGCAGATTGTTGTTGATATAATTGAGTTTAACATATCGTCGGTCCCCTAAATGATGACTTCCTTTGACGTAAATCTGTCGCCCTGTAACTTGGGAGTTCCTATATTCACCTCCTGCCCGGCGATCCCAATAGCTTAATGTGATATTTGTTCTTTGTGACAGGTTATGGCTTACCTCAAACTCCAGATCGCGGTTGGAAAATTTGCTTTCATTATAGATAAGCCTCGAAAGCGGATTATTTAAGTAATATTGATTTAAATAATAGGACGTACGATGATAGGTTCCATTATCCTCACTATAGACTTTATCAATTTTGTGCTGGGGGATTAGTGACCAATTCAGATTTCCCGAAATAGGATCGTTAAGCGGAATTCCCTCCCAATACAGTTTTTGGTGACGGGGCTCATGGGCAAAACGCTGTACGGCATTTGAGCGTAAACTGGTCCCCATCCTGTATGTTATCACACCCGGCTCCCTATTTAACTTATGTGTCCAGTCAGGCCAGATTTCCCACCGAAGAGTACTATCAGAAGCGGTAACGTCCCCCCCAAGCGGAGCATGAAATTGCCAGGGTATAACCTGTTCTAATGGCTCCTCCTCTTCGGTTGTAGATTGAGATAAGGTGACAGTATCCAGCGCTATACTATCAGCTTGTATAGTAGTATCAATGGTGATGGAATCTACCTCTACGGTTTCTATCTGAGCAACGCTTTGAAGCGGCAGAACCAGAAATAAAATA
>CAYXVW010000245.1:0-3830 GCA_964468695.1 uncultured Balneolaceae bacterium
ACCGGGTTGCTGAATTCTTCCAGACAACCGAAGGGACTATTGATACGGCTGGTGATAAAGGCATTATTACAAGCTGGAATGATAGAGTATTGTATGACCACAATGCTGATGGAGATACCAATCCCTACCAGCAGGAGCATAATGAGCTCTTTGCCGCCATCCGTAATGGC
This sequence comes from uncultured Balneolaceae bacterium, assembly GCA_964468695.1. Taxonomy (GTDB): domain Bacteria; phylum Bacteroidota; class Rhodothermia; order Balneolales; family Balneolaceae; genus Fodinibius. Next base: position 171 of record CAYXVW010000245.1, read on the forward strand.
GAGGTCATCAATGATACCGAAAGGAGTGCCAAGAGTACCCTTACGGCAATTATGGGTCGTATGGCAACCTATTCCGGAGATGTCATTAGCTGGGAAGATGCCATGAACGGTACTAAGAAGCTTGTCCCGGATGAACTTTCCTGGGATTCCGAGCCTCCCGTTACTCCTGACGAGAATGGCAATTATCCTGTGCCGGTTCCCGGAGTAACAGATGTATTAACCTAAACCTAATAAGGAGCCTTTTGAATCTTATGTTTCTGTCCGTGTATCAATTTAATGCGGGCAGAAACATTTCTAATCTCCTTTTGAAATTTAGAATATTAGTAAAACAATAAATTATGGACAGGAAAAATTTCTTGAAAAACGGCCTCTTAGCCGGATCTGTCATGGCAACAGGCGTAGGGGCAAGCTCTATTGCACAGGCTGGGCAGCGTGAAGAGAAGTCTGGAAACAATAATAGCTTTAACCTTAAGTATGCGCCGCACTTTGGGATGTTCCGTCATCATGCTGGCGATGACCTGCTTGATCAGTTAACATTTATGGCTGAAAGAGGATTCACCGCACTGGAAGATAACGGGCTTATGGGACGTAGTCCCGAAATGCAGAAAAAGATCGGAGAGCGACTGGCCAAGCTGGATATGCAAATGGGCGTTTTTGTCATCGATAAAGGCGGCAATGGCGCCAATACGTTTGCAGCAGGTGAAGATGAACATACCGAGATCTTTGTCAATGCCTGCAAAGAGGCTGTAGAAGTGGCCAAGCGGGTGAATGCAAAATGGATGACCGTAGTACCCGGAAATTTTGAGCGGCGTCTTCCAATGGATATTCAAACCAGTAATGTTATTGAAACTCTGCGTCGGGGAGCGGAAATACTTGAACCTCACGGACTTGTAATGGTGCTTGAACCGCTGAGTGATACTCCTGATTTGTATCTGCGTACCTCGGCCCAGACTCATATGATATGCAAGGCCGTTAACAGCCCTTCCTGTAAGATTCTGTATGACATATATCACATGCAGAAAAATGAAGGACATCTTATCAGAAATATTGACTTGTGTTGGGATGAAATTGCCTACTTTCAGCAGGGCGACAATCCAGGACGTAATGAACCCGGTACCGGAGAAATTAACTATAAAAATGTCTTTAAGCATATACATGACAAAGGCTTTGACGGTATTATGGGGATGGAACACGGTAATTCAATGGATGGCAAGGAAGGGGAGCAGGCGGTTATAGATGCCTACCTTGAAGCCGATTCTTTCTAAAGAGGGGATAGGCATTCTTAGCTGGAAAATGAATCTGCTGTAAAATGCCCTGACTTATTTATTCAGAATCAAGAATCAATCGGTTGAAATTAGCCGATTGATTTATCTTGATTCCTTCTTCTGTTTGATGTTGATATTCAATACGCCCCTCCACACTACATTTTTGATTGATTAGAGATATTCCTTCCTCAGTATCCATTACGCTGAGGGCTGAGGCATAGCTATCCGCTGTAATACCATTGGGCGCTATGACGGTAACCATACTTTGAGTCGTCAATCCCATACCACTTTTGGGATCGATAATATGTGAGTACCGCTCACCATTGATATATACATACTGAAACAGATCCCCGGAGGTAGCAATCGCTCTGTTGGATAACTGAAGCGTTAAATTATCAGATGTCCCGTCTTTAGCGTGGACCGGTATGCGGATGATCCATCCTTTTTTACCCGGTGGGGGATCACCTATTCGGATATCACCGCCGGCATCAATGAGCGCCGAATGGATATTTTGTTTGCGTAAAATACGAAGGACTTCATCCGTAGTATATCCCTTAGCGATGCCTCCCAGATCCAACTGCATATTTTCTTTTTTTAAGGCAATTGAGGTGGTGGCGGAATCCACGGCTACATGCTGATATCCGATGCGGGTACCGAGGTCTTTCAAAACCTGTTGATCTGGTAATTCCGGTTCTTCCATCTGGCGTATTTCTCTCCAAAGCCTAACGAATGGACCAATAGTAATGTCAAAGGCTCCATCCGTTTCTTCTGCAATCTCCTGTGATTTACTCACTACGTTAAAAAGGGTAGAGTCAACCGGAATAAATTTATCCGATCCGGAGCGGGCGGATAGCTTATTTAGGTTACTGTCGGGATCATAATCGCTTAAAATGGTATTTAACTGTTCAACTCTATCAAAAGCCAGGTCTGCAGCTGATTGGGCGGCTGAGTCATCGGGAGCATAAAAAATAAGAGTAAAAAGTGTCCCCATATGTTGCTCCTCAAAAGTATATCGGCTTAACTGTTGGGCGTATGATAAATTTCCAAAAGTCGTTGTGCACCATATTATTACAGCTAATGATATGAGGTATTTTCTTAAGGGCATTCAGATTAAATTCTGTGATAATTGGAATTCCATTAAGAAACTGGTAGCAGTGTACTTTTATTGTTGGCCGTTCTGTTTTCCCCGCCGCTCCTGGAAAAATTGTTTTAAAAGCCATTCGCAGTCTTTTTCCATGAATCCATGCAATACCTTAGGCTGGTGATTTAATTTTTCACTTCCTGCAATATTAAATACACTTCCACAGCCACCAGCTTTAGCATCCAGGGCCCCAATAATAACGGTATCAATTTTGGCCCAGACTAATCCACCGGCACACATGGGACAGGGTTCAAGTGTTACATAGAGCGTACAATCCGTGAGATATTTTTCTTCCAGGGTAGAGCAGGCCGCTGATATTGCCAGCATTTCCGCATGTGCCGTCGGGTCTTTTAATCGTTCAGTTTGATTGTATCCTTTGCCAATAACCTGATCGTCTTTGACAACCACCGCTCCAACGGGAACTTCCTTTTCTTCATAGGCCTGTTCTGCGAGGTAAAAAGCCTGTTTCATAAACTGAAGATGTTTTTGGGTCCCGGAGATGTTGTTATCCATATTTATTTGCTTCCTTGGTAATTAAATAGGTATTATCAAATCGAAAATCTTAACCGACGATAAGATAACGGGAATGGACGAAGTTAGACAAAAGATTATTGCATTACTTAAAGAAAATATCCGAAATGTACCGGATTTTCCGAAACCGGGTATTCAATTCAAAGATATTACTCCCTTATTAGGCAATCCCGATACGCTGGAGCTAACCTCGCAAATTCTTTCCCGTCCATTTCGTAATGCCAATATTGATTACGTCGTTGGCCTTGAATCCCGGGGCTTTCTGTTTGGGACTAATTTAGCCCAGGATCTTCATGCCGGCTTTGTTCCCATACGCAAACCGGGAAAATTGCCCGCAGAAACGATTTCTGCTACTTATGCCCTTGAGTATGGAGAAGATACGATTGAGATCCACAAGGATGCCTTTACCACAGGAGACAGGGTTCTGATTCACGATGACTTGATAGCTACAGGTGGTTCCGCTTTGGCAGCGACTGAATTAGTGGAACGATTGGGAGCAGAAGTAGCGGGATACTCCTTTATAGTCGAATTAGCCGTTCTTTCTGGCCGGAATAAACTTAAGGAAAATATCCCTGTCGATATTTTATTGTCCCTTTAAAATTGTCAGGAACAATTGTTCCCTCATCCTCTATAATTAGTGTTCTCAACAAGAAGTACGTTAACTATAACATATAGATGGATGATATTTATGGATACCTTTAGCAATAAAATGGGATATGTTTT
>CAYXVW010000246.1:0-3788 GCA_964468695.1 uncultured Balneolaceae bacterium
CAGAAGTGAGATAAGAGGTTTCGCAAAATTACGCTCTTTCCGGGCCAACTGTCCGATTCCCCAGATGCCGTGCAACCGTGTTAGCTGCTGCCCGGATTCAATGGCTTTTTGAAAGATTTGTGCACCCGTATCTCCCCGATCGGCTAGTTCAAACTGTGCTTTCATGCGAACGCGCATGTCCTGGTGACCCAGCAATTCTAATAGTTCATCTCCTGAACGGGAGTCAAAATTTTCGGCCAGAATTTGTTTGGTCTGCTTGCGGATTTGCGAATCTGCCGTCTTGGGGGTATCCAGTTTCCATATGCGACCCTTATTCTTAGTTTTCCAGCCTTCAATCCAGTCAGCAAAGTACAGGGCCCCATCCGGACCAAAGTCTAAGCCAGTGGCAAGAATTCCCTGTTCAATTACCTGATCGGTTTCCAGTTCAAAGCCGGCACCACTTTGCTCCAGTGTAAATGCATGAATGCGGGAGCTGGCTGTCGATCCGGTATATTCCGCAACGAAGAAATGGTCGTTCCACTCTTCACTTAATGCCGTTCCGGGATTATATGCCATGCCTGCGGGACCGTTATGATAATTCGTGATGGGGGGAATAAAGTAGGCCGCTTGATCTTCATGGCGCGGTTTATACATCTCCTCATCCATCCAGACTTTGTACGGATTATTGTTCGGATCATCATATTTTCCGAACTGCCAATTGTGGCGCCAGCCGGAATCCGATCCCTTTACCAGGTACACCAGTCGCTCCGATTCCCCGGCATGATCGCCGTCATTATCTACGCTGATGAGGTTGCCATATTTATCAAAGGAAAACTCAAATGTATTACGTACGCCCATGGCAAAGACTTCAAAATTATTTCCGTCGGGATCGCTGCGTGCAATAATTCCGCGGTTAGGATACTTCCAGTGCTTGCCGTCCGACTTGCCGTTAAAGCCAATATCTCCGATCCCCCAGTAAATGCGTCCGTCTGGTCCATAGGTTGCACCCGACATCCCGTGTCCACTGAACCCAATATGTACTCCATAACCGTGACTGATTGATTCTTTTTCATCCGCCATTCCATCGTTGTTGGTATCCTTTAACCGCCACATATCTGGAGCAACGCCTACATATACATTGTCCTGGAAGGAAAGAATAGCCCCAGCAACATCCGTCACTTCGGAATGGAAATCCTCAATAAATAATTGAGACTGATCTGCCACACCATCCTCGTTGCGATCTTCTACCCGGTATATCTTTTCCTTCTGAACGGTAAGATCTTTCCAGTCGTGAGAGCCATCTTCATTGCGATCCGGGAGCCAGCTTTTGTTTTCATCACTTCGTTCCGGTGCCAGTTCGCGGTGTAAAAAATCTCTGCGGTCCTCAACGGTAGTCCAGGTCATCGCCTCGTCCATCCATTCACGATGGTCACGAATATCAAATTCAGAACTCCAGCTTCGGGTCGTATTCGTTACAAAAAGGCGGCCCTTGTTATCAATATCCAGACCAACCGGATCGATAATGAGCTCCTCCGATGCCCAGAGGTTCAACTCAAATCCCTCTGCCAACTCTACTGCCACATCTTCCTCAATATCCGATGCCTGTTCGGCTGCCTTTTGAGGTTCCACGGTATTAATTTCTTTTTGAGGAGATTCGGTATTATTACAACCGCTCAGAATAATCAAAACTAAGATCGGGATAAGTACAAAAAGCTTATGAAAACGGTAGGATATTGTATTGAATCGCTTGAACTGATGCATTGCTGCCCTGTTATTAAATTTAGTAATCAATTTTGGGTATAATTATTAATGGCTTGTACCAACTGGACCCTTTTAAGCTGTTCTACCTGATAGCTTAAGCTCTTAGATACAGCCTGATAATCCGTTATAATAAATAATAATTTACAATGTATAGCAATTAACTCTCTTCCTTTTTGGATGTATATTCAGAATTAGTCCATTTAGGAGTTGTTTTGCTAAGTCCATATTAGTGCTATTTTAGTGACCGTGAACAATTGATTATCTAAGATTTATTGCGATGGATATTTCTGATTCTAAAACAACGACTTTGCACATAAAGAATATGGTTTGTCCACGTTGTGTGATGGTGGTACGCCAGACGCTTGAGGAGCTTGGATTTGAGGTATTGGAGGTAGAACTGGGGGAAGCCGTTGTTCAGGTCGATGAATCTATTTCGATGGATCGGGTTGAAGAAAAACTTAAAAAATACGGTTTTGAGCTTATTCGGGACAGAAACCAGCAGCTTGTAGAGCAGATTAAAACACTTTTGATACGTTATATACAGGAATCCGAACAGTCGGAGGAAAGCCCGAAACTTTCGGATTACCTTGCAAAGGAGTTGCATCAAAATTACTCTTCGTTGAGTTCCGCCTTTTCCGAAAGCCAGGATACGACGATCGAAAAATATTTGATCCACCTCAAAATAGAGCGGGTCAAGGAACTGCTTTCATATGGAGAGATGACGCTGAGTGAGATCGCCTATCGCCTAAACTACAGTAGCGTAGCCTATCTTTCGAATCAGTTCAAAAAAATCACCGGGATGTCGGTTACCGACTATAAGAAAGCCCGCGATTCTTTCCGGAAGCCATTAGATGGGATCGAAGGACCTTAAGTCCTGAAAATTCTACAACAAGTACCAACAATTCTGTAAGATGTCCTATATTTCTGTTACATACCTTTGGGGTGAAATTTGAGTAATATATTAAACTAATATTAGGATGAACCCACAAACAACAACCTTAATTATTAGCGGAATGGCCTGTAGCGGCTGCGCCGCTTCTGTTCAGCAAGCCCTTGATAATATTGAAGGTGTAGAAGAGGTAACTGTAGATTTTGAAAATAACTCTGCTGCTGTAACCTATAATCCGGATATGGTTTCAAAGAATGACTTTGACCGGGCTATCCACGGCGCCGGGTATGAATTTCAAAGGATGGACTCGGAATTGAATTGATAAGATACCAATGAAAATAGCTCATTATTCTGTGTCTCGTGCTGACGGTTGAATATTTGTAGCTTAACCAAAAACTAATAATCCACTCCCTTCATTTAGGAAATGATCTTACATCTATTTCATGGAACAGCAAACCAGGCTAATAAAAATTCACCTCTCTGTGAATGATCTTTTAGAAAACCATTTATTTTGATATTATCAAGCTGATCAAATGAAAGTTATTAACAAGACATATCGTTACTTGTCAGCCCTTACGCTGATTCTGTTTCTCAACAGTATTATACTGCCTGTCGGGCTTTCTGCAAGCAGTTTGTTTTGTGATATGGAAATGGGGGCCAACAATAGCGGTGCCCATACCTGTTTCGGTATGCATTCCTCTGCTCAGTCAGACGATACCTTGTTTTCGGATAATGAGCTATGCAACTATCAACAAATATGCAAAGAGGTTTTATCCCTTAAGGAGAATGAGATAAAGGCCATTCCCCAAGTTACCAAAGGTGTTACGGCTGTACTTGGTAATACCGATACCTTTACTCAGATTTCCGTTTACTCCGATATTAGCCTTTTTCCCCTACCTGAATCAAATACAGCGAGTACTACTCCGCCTATCTTTTTGCTAAACAGCGTTTTTCTGAATTAGCGATTGACCTCTCTTTCTTAGCCTGAATTTTTTTGGGCATACCTACGTACTACGATTTTATTTGTATTGAAGCGTAATACGTATTGGTATTCATTTTTAATTTCATTGGTCAATAATTCTTCGCTAATTCAATGCTCGACAAAACCATACGTTTCTTTCTTGAAAACAAGCTCATTTCAGTGCTCCTGCTGCTTCTT
>CAYXVW010000247.1:0-3786 GCA_964468695.1 uncultured Balneolaceae bacterium
CGTATTGTAAAATAAAATCTGGTTTCTCACTTAAAATGGTTTCCATTTCGGCTATTTCAGGATAGCACTGTTTGAACTTTTGCATGTGCCATCTTTCTCTTCCTTTTGCAAGATTACTTTGTGACATTGGATTCTAATAGTGGGTATAACCTAGTCTTATACATCTCAATCAAATACTATCCATTGCACACATAATATGCAAAAGTGGTGATCATTTAATGGTGGGGCAGATGAATGGAATGTTATCTGTATGAGAAATTCGGGAAGCAATACGCATAAAATATTTTATACGTACGGCTAAACGGTTCAAACGCCTGTCAGCAACTATTTATTAAGGGCCGGCCCTATCCTATTTACTGCAATACCACTTTGACGCCGATACCCAAGGCTTTTATCCCACTCCATATAATAAAACAGACCACTTTCCGGTAGGGAAGCAGGGTACTTCGGGATAGGGAAGTTACCTACTACCGCATAGGGAAGTGGCCTGTTACAGGTAGGTATAGTACTTACTGCGCCAAGGCGACAGGTTCTATTCTACCGTTAGTTCAGGGGTGAATACACCGGTGCGCAGCGTATTGCTGTTGTAGGTTGTATTACGAACCTCCAGCCGATAGGTGCCGGCAGCCAAATTCCCGGGGATCTGCAGGGTGAGGGTCTTGGGTTCGTTGGTGCGGACCTGGGTGGCCTCCGTCTCCGTATCGTCTGACTGGCTGACAAAGAAGACCCCTTCCTCTTCAAGATTGCTGAGGATCTTCAGGTTGGTGCCAGTGACTTCCAACACACCATCGGGCGTTATGATATCGTTGTTGGTGGCACTGCTCCAATCATAGATACTGTCAACTTCTGGCGTAATATCCCGTCCATCAACCCTGCGCAGGATAATCTCATCAGTAACTCCGGTAACGGATTTTTTTGGAATTATGCTCACCAGCACCTCGTGGCGGGCCGGGTCGAATTTATCATCGTCGTTCTGGAATACTCCGCTGATGCCAAAGCGTGTACGGACGTAGTCGTCGGTGTAGCCTTCGCCATCGCGGATATAATCGGTAATTTTCTGCCAGTAGTTATCAATGACGGCATTAGTCTCGGTGGTTTTGAGAATAGAACCGGGGCCCGTGATCTCCTCGATCAGGTCCTCGCGGGTATTCATGGTTACATCCACCGGCTGGGCCAGGCGGTCGTCGGGGTTGTCGGCGGTAAAGTTATTGTTGTATAAACTATAGTGTAACATGTTACCAGGGTTATGTTGTTGTGTTTTTGTTCGTAACGATGTGACGGTGCAGAGGACAGGCAGGGTGTATCGCTCTTGATACTTATTATTTTACTTGATGAGTTATACTTCCCGGGTCGCCTGTAGCACCAACGTATATAGGTAAGTACCTTTGGGGAGGAAATCCTTACACATTTTTTTAAAAATTTTGAGGAAGGGATGGCCGCTGGCATATACTCATCGTATGAGTAGCAGGATGTTGCTTCGTAACTTGGTTCAAATTTGTAGAATTGTTCCTTGGAGCCGTGACCGACCACCGGCGGTAAGGAGGACAGGCCCTGTGGAATGCCACTTGGTGGCCCTCCGCTTTACCGGAGGATTGACCGGATTGGGCCATTCAAAGAATTTCAGCCACCAGCAGGGTATAGACCCCAGATGTTCTTGCATCTTTTTCCACAATCAGTATTTGTAGATCAATTCCCAAATCAGAGCAATCCATCTCCCACTACTACGTTAAAACTCCGTAGCGCAGGCTAAGTCCCTCTTTTCTAAGAGGGACTTTTGGACTCCTTAACTAAAACAACGAGTTCTTCCCTGGAGAAAGAAACCAGTAGGATTGAATGATGGGTTTTCTTGCTTCCCTTTTTGGATTATCAAAAGTCTGCTGGCTGGTAAGAAATAGCGTTTAAACTCCTTTTAGAATAAGAGCCCACTTTTTTCTATTTTCAGTTCTTTGTTAAACTCAATTTAACCCGAAGGAACAAACTCCAATGATTTCCAAGCGTGCCCAAGCCGTTGCCCCCTCGGCAACGCTCAAAATTTCAGCAAAAGCCAAAGAACTCCAGCGACAGGGAGTTTCCATTATCTCTCTAAGTGCCGGAGAACCGGATTTCCCAACTCCCAGGCACGTTTGCGATGCCGCGATCAACGCAATCAACGAGGGGTTCCATGGTTATACCATGAATACGGGAACACCGGAACTGCGCGAAAGTATTACCGAAAAGTTACAGCGCGACAACAGCCTTTCCTATGATCCTTCCCAGATTGTATGTACTAACGGAGCCAAACAAGCGCTTGGATTTAGCATGCTGGCTATGCTCGATGAAGGTGATGAAGTTATCATACCCGCTCCATACTGGGTGTCGTATCCGGAAATGGTAAAAGTAGCGGGAGCAACTCCGGTAACTATACGTACTTCATTCGAAAATAATTATCGAATGAGTGCCGATCAGCTGGAAGAAGCAATTACGGATCAAACCAAAGCCGTCATGCTCTGCTCTCCTTCCAATCCTACCGGCACCTGTTATACGTCCGGGGAACTGGAAGCACTGGCCGACGTCCTGCGCAAGCACCCGCAGGTTAATATCATATCAGATGAGATCTATGAATACATTGTATTCGAAGGAGATCATGTGGGCATTTTAAATGTAGCGCCCGATCTTAAAGACCGGACCGTACTCATTAACGGATTCTCCAAGGGGTTTGCCATGACTGGATGGAGACTGGGTTATCTTGCAGCACCACAGGAGTTTACGGATGCAGTGGCAAAAATTCAGAGCCAAGAGACCTCCGCACCTTCGGCCATTTCTCAGAAAGCCGGGGAAGCAGCGTATCGCGGAGACCTGGATGCCGTGCTGGAAATGCGTGCCTCTTTTAAGAAAAGACGCGATTTTATCTATAATAAACTCTCCGAAATCGAAGGACTAAAGTGTTTTAAACCCTCTGGCGCCTTTTATGTCTTCCCTGATATTTCTCACTATCTGGGTACAACTACTGATGGGGGAACCAACATTGAAACGAGTACGGACCTTTGCCTGTACTTAATTGAAGAGCAGGGGCTGGCCGCAGTACCCGGAGACGCTTTTGGAGAGCCCAATGGAATTCGTTTGAGTTATGCATCTTCAATGGAGGATTTAACCGAAGCGATCAAACGGCTTGAAAAAGGGCTACAGTCACTTGCCTGAAAAAATGACCTGCAGATACATTTTGGCACACTTTATGCTTATTCAAAGTGCTAATTATTTTTTATAACAGCTATCATTTTAAAACATTATGCCTACGTACAAGTACAAGCGAGAAGACGGAACCACCTTTGAAATTAAACAAAGTATTAATGACGATGCATTGGAGGAATGTCCCGAAACCGGCCAAAAAGTAAAGCGAATCATCTCTGGCGGGGGCGGGGTTGTATATAAAGGCGATGGCTGGTACGTTACCGATTACAAAGATAGTGATCGAAAAGAAAAACGTGCCAAAGCTGCTGAAAAAACCAACGGTAATGGTGAAGCTTCCAAAGCATCCGGAAATACCAGTAACAGTACAGGAAATAACGACTCATAACTAAACAAGGAGTACCCTTGCCTCCCAAGCGCTCTCAAATACATGAAGAAGCTTTAGAACAATTTGTATTGCTTTGGGGGGAAATGGCATCGGCATGGGGCATCAATAAAACCATGGCGCAAATTCATGCCTTGCTCTATGCAGAGACTGATCCCCTGGATACGGATGCCATTATGGATCAGCTGGATATCAGCCGGGGAAATGCCAACATGAATCTCCGGAATCTCCTGCAG
>CAYXVW010000248.1:0-3769 GCA_964468695.1 uncultured Balneolaceae bacterium
CACTTTCAAATTTAGTTCCGGTATACATTTCATTTTCGTTAAAATGCATATCCATGATAACAGGAGGGTCAGACTCGCCGCTTTTCCTGGTGGTTTTGATCTCCATTGTCGTGATGGTATCAAAATGGTACTCATCCTCGGTGGTTACATTGCTGTTCATTGTAAATGGAAGCCTTCGGCCGGAGGTGCTGTCTTGGGACATTTCCCCAAAGACGGAATTCCAGGAACGTTCTACCATTTGTTCAGCAGCTCTTTCAACTCTCTCAGTAATTTTCTGCTCTGCCTTATTTTCGGCGGCTTGTTGAGCTTTTTTCTTAAGCCTGTTCAGGAGTTGGGCTTCAGCATCAATGCTGAAGGTTAAAGACATCAAAACGCCGCATAACAGTACAATTAGATATTTCATAGTTACTCTCCATTAAGTGTGCATCCCATAGTTTAATATTTCAATCTACGGAATATTTCAGAAAGTTCATTTATAATTAGAAAAAATTAGTTTTTCTGCATAAGCAGATCATTACTATAAAAATTGATCGAAAATAAGCCAGTGCAATGGCAAGGGGAGCTATTTCTTTTTTTGGAAAAGTAGTATGGAAAATTCTTTGTCTAAATATTTATTTGAACACAGCTATCATTAACAAAGAATCAGATATACCTTTTTAAAGTTTTTTGGGGAAGCTATTCGAAATTACGAGTTTAAGATTTCAATGTAACACAGCAATAAAAAAAGAATCAATGAGTCTTGACGTTTCATCACAGCAATTTCAGCAGTGGATTCAACAAGCAGGTAAGTTAGTCTCTGATTTTTATAAAGAATATAGAGATAGGAAGGTATTTGCGGGTAAATCACCCGATGAGGTCCAAAAGCTATTAGAAGAACCCCTTCCTGAAGACCCTCAAGATGTTAATGATCTTTTAGATGAAGTGGGAGAGAAAGTGTTCAGCACAATAACCAACAATATTGGTCCCCGTTTTTATGGATACATTACCGGCGGTGGCAACCAGGTGGCAGTATTGGCTGAAATGATTAAGACCTCCCTGAATCAGAATAACCTCAAATGGCATTCCTCGCCTGTTAGTACTGAGCTCGAACGATTGGTGATGCGCTGGGTAGCAGACTTTATTGGATATCCGACAAGTAGTGCCGGGGTATTGCTAAGTGGAGGTTCGGTTGCGAATTTTAACTGCTTGGCAGTAGCCCGAAAGGTAATGGCACCTGCTGATGCCTCAGATGAAGGATTGTATGGATCGAATCCCATGACGGTTTATGTATCCGAAGAGGGGCATTCCAGTTTTGATAAAGCCATGGATATGCTGGGATTAGGGAAAAATTACCTGCGTAAGATTCCAGTGGATGACCAAATGCGGATAGATCCTGAGCAATTGGAAAAGCAGGTACGGGCGGATAAAAATTCAGGATTTAATCCTATCTGTGCTATTGCGGTAGCTGGAACAACGAATACAGGATCTGTTGATAATTTGAATGCCGTTGCAGATATCTGTGACAAGTATAACTTATGGTACCATGTGGATGCTGCCTATGGTGGGCCCGCAGCAAAAGTTGAAGGAGTTGATCAGTTATTTACCGGAATGGATCGAGCCGATTCGGTCGTGATCGATCCCCACAAATGGATGTATGTACCTTTTGAGGCGGGTGGAGTTCTTGTAAAGGATCCAAAGCACCTTCGGGAAACTTTTAGTACGCTTCCCGACTACTTGAAGTCAGATACAGTAGATGAGAAACGTACTGATTTGATGGAATACAACCTCCCCTTAACTAAGGAGTTTAAAGCCCTTAAGGTATGGATGACTCTAAAGGCTTATGGTGCGCGCCAGATTAGAAATGAGATTTCCTCAGATATCGGGAAAGCCCAATACTTGGTTAATTTGGTTCAGGAAAATAGCAAACTGGAATTGTTGGCGCCAGCACCGCTGTCGATTGTTTGTTTCAGATATAATCCCGATAATATGGGTGATAAAATGCTGAATAAATTGAATGATCGGCTCATCAATAAAATAGAGACCGACGGACGGATTTTTCTTACGGGAACTAAAATACGGGGTAAAACGGCACTAAGGGTGTGTTTTATTAATCATCGTATCCAAAAGGAAGACATTGATTTTCTGGAAAAAACCGTATTGGATATTTCAAAACAATTATAATATTGTTTATAGGGCATAGGAAGCTGTATTTGATGGGTATTCTTTGATAAAAAACTGGTCGGCTAAAGCGGGTTTTCTTTACACTTATATTTTATTCACTGAAGAAAGAAAGCAATTAATTAAAAGAGGAAACTTTAAATATCCCTATTTTTGAGAATAGGCCATTTTTCGTTACCTTTTTGAGATGTTTTGGCGGGGGTAAAGGCCTGTCATATTTAGATAAATTTTTTACAAAATAAGTAACAGGTTAGTTCTTTATGGATTTATTTGACAAGCTTGAGGGAAGGCCCGGACCATTGGGTGAGTTCACCTCAGAAGGATATGGCTATTATACATTTCCCAAATTAGAAGGTCCCTTGGGTCCAACGATGAAGTTTAATGGCGATGATGTAATCGTTTGGAGTATTAATGATTATTTAGGGATTGGCAGTAACGAAGAAGTAAAGGACTATGATAAGGATATAGCTCAGGATTATAGTCTGAGTAGTCCTATGGGAGCCCGATTAATGACAGGGAACTCTACCGAGCATGAAAAGCTTGAGGAAGAACTGGCTGATTTTGTTCATAAGCCTGATTCTTTGTTGTTGAACTATGGATATCAGGGCATTATGAGCGTTATTCACGCTTTAGTAGATAGAAATGATTTTTTGATTTATGATGAGCTGAGCCACGCCTGTATTGTAGATGGAAAGCAATTGGCGATGGCCGAAAAGTTTGTATTTAAGCACAACGATATAGAAAGCTTTGAAAAGCAGCTCGAGCGCGCTCATAGAAACGCCAAGCCGAACTCTTCAGTATTGGTGGTAACGGAAGGAGCCTTTGGAATGACCGGCGATCTGGGTATTCTGGAGGAAATGATTGCTCTCAAGGAAAAGTATCCTTTCCGCCTGCTTGTGGATGATGCACATGGAGTAGGTACCATGGGTGAAGACGGTTCTGGAACGGGGACCCATCTTGGGTGCCATGATGGTATTGATCTTTATTTTGGGACCTTTGCCAAAGCTTTTGCACTGATTGGAGCTTTTGTTGCAACTGAAAAACGGGCAGTTGAATTTCTGAAAGCGAATGTTCGCAGCCAAATTTTTGCAAAGTCAGTACCGATGCCAATTGTAAAATCGGCGCGTAAACGTCTGGATCTGATCAGAAAGAACCCCCAGTGGAGAGAAAAGCTGTGGAAGAATACGAATATGCTACGTGAAGGACTCCGGGAAATCGGTTATAACGTATTGCCGGCAGAATGTCCGGTAACGCCCGTACTCACAAAGGGGAGCACGGATTTATGTCAGCTTATAATGCGAAAATTACGCGAAGAGCATGGCATATTCGTAAGTGGAGTAACGTATCCGGTTGTACCCAAGGGAACAGTGCTTATACGCCTGATACCTACTGCAGCACATACAGAAGGGCATATTAAGAAAACCTTAGATGGGTTTGAAGCTATTAAAGATATGGCTTTGAAAGAGATTAAAGCTGAGGAAAAGAAAAGAATGACAGCATAAACTAATCCCACTTATTCCTTTTACTTATATAAACAAAAAAGCCCCGAATAAGGGGCTTTTTTGTTTATATAATTGGACAGAGGGAGCATAATATTAAGATAGAAAATCAG
>CAYXVW010000249.1:0-3752 GCA_964468695.1 uncultured Balneolaceae bacterium
AGTCATGTAGAACGCGATGACCTCAAGTTGGTAACCAACAACGGTATCTTTTTTGAATTTATACCAAATCCGCTGCCTGATCCCGCTTCTATGTCTATTCAGGAAGCTGTTCCGCTATGGGAAGTAGAGCCTGACACCCCCTATGCTCTGCTCGTCACAACCAATGCGGGACTCTGGCGATATGCTTTAAATGACATTATTGAATTCACACAACTCGATCCGCCGCGTATTAAAGTAATGGGACGCGTAAGCGAAATGCTAGATGACTATGGGGAAGCGCTCTATGCCTATGAGGCGGAAGAAGCACTCCAGCAAACGGCTGACAGTATGGGGCTGACGGTTGGCAAATTTACTGTGGGGGCACAAATGGGAAGTGAACAGGATATCCCACGCCATTTTTGGTTTATACAAACCGATGAATCTCTCCATTCGGATACATTGGATAAACTTGCCAAACGTCTGGATGACACTATCTGTCAAATGAACAGGCACTATACCATTCGTCGAGAAAATAATACCCTTGGCCAGCCGCAGATATATACTATTTCACAACAGCAGGTAAATAACTGGCTGCAGCAAAAGGGAAAGGAGAAAGCCCAGGGTAAACTTCCCGCTATCCTCCGTAAAGACCGGGATATTAATTACTTTAAAGGCTCTCAATAAAGATATTACCCTGAATAATATCTACTTAACTACTAGGTTGACGATACGTTCAGGAACAAAAATTTCCTTAACTAACTTGCCCTCATCCAGATATCGTTCTACATTTTTAACTGCTTTAGCCTCCGAAAGTACATACTCTTTATCCTTGGCTTTTTCGCGGGGAACATATATTTCTCCCCGCACTTTGCCATTCACCTGGATGGGATACATCTGAGTATCCGAAACAAGATATTCTTCTTTAAATTCCGGCCAGTCGACATAAGCAATACTTTGGTCGTGACCCAATCGCGACCAAAGTTCTTCAGAGATATGCGGCGCAAAGGGGGAAAGCAGTTTCAGGAAGCTTTCGAGCACGGTCTTCGGATGTTCATCCCATTTATTGGCTTCATTTATGAAGATCATCATCGCTGAAATCGCCGTATTAAAAGACAGATCCTCTACATCCTCTGTTACCTTTTTGATACACTTATGTAAGGCTTTCAGCTGTTCTTTAGAAGGCTCGGTATCTTCTACCGTTTCATTCAGTTCTCCGCTTTTCTCATCAATAACTAATCGCCACACACGACTCAAAAAACGATAGACCCCATCCACATCTTGGGTACTCCACGGCTTAACCTGTTCCAGGGGTCCCATAAACATCTCATAGAGTCGCATGGAGTCCGCCCCGTACTGTTCCACAATATCATCGGGATTAACTACATTACCCCGCGATTTCGACATTTTATGGGCTTTGGCATCAACCGTTACATCCGTGCCCTCAATTACAAAATCGTCGCCTTCTTTCTCAACCTGATCTTCACTGAGTTTAATTCGTTTTGTATCATCAACGTCATCGGCCTTATCGGCTGCAATCCATTTTCCATCTTTCTTAAAGCCGGTAAACTCCATCTCACCCAGAATCATCCCTTGGTGCACCAGCCGTTGAAACGGTTCTTTGGTAGAAACTACCCCGCAATCATATAATACTTTATGCCAGAATCGGGCATACAATAAGTGCAATACACTGTGCTCGGCGCCGCCTACATACATATCCACAGGCATCCAGTACTTTTCCTCATCGGGATCTACGGGACCTTCATCAAAATGGGGACTGCAATAGCGCAGGTAATACCAGCATGAGCCAGCCCACTGCGGCATGGTATTCGTTTCTCTTTTGGCCGGTTTGCCTGTGTCAGGATCGGTAGTATTGACCCAGTCCTCGGCTTTAGCCAGTGGTGGATTGCCATCGTCGGTGGGTTCAAAATCATCCATTTCTGGCAGGGTAACCGGAAGTCCGTCCTTCGAAACGGGTTTGGGCTCCCCATCTACGTGAATAATGGGAAAAGGCTCTCCCCAATACCGCTGACGGGAGAATAACCAGTCGCGCAGCTTATAGTTTACCGCCTTAGTTCCGGCATTATGCTCTTCCAGCCATTCAATAATTTTCTTTTTAGCCTTGGGGATATCCAGTTCGTTGAGAAAATCACTATTAATGACCTTTCCTTCCCCCGTATATGCTTTGCCATCAAAATCTTCGGGTGGTTCCACCGTACGGATGATTGGCAAATCAAATTTTTCAGCAAATTCCCAGTCACGCTCATCCTGACCCGGCACGGCCATTATAGCACCGGTCCCATAGGTAGCCAATACATAGTCAGCTACCCAAATTGGAATTTCTTCTCCATTAACCGGATTTACAGCATAAGCCCCGGTAAAAACACCGGTTTTCTCATCACTCAATTCAGTACGTTCAAGATCAGATTTCCGTGCTGCTTCCTCGCGATAAGCTTCTACCGCTTCCTTCTGCTCTTCGTCGGTGATCGTATCAACCAGATCATGCTCCGGTGCCAACACCATATAAGTGGCTCCAAAAATAGTATCGGGACGCGTAGTAAATACGCGCAGGGATTCATCATAATCGGCAATCTCAAAATCAATTTCGGCCCCGATAGATTTGCCGATCCAGTTGCGCTGCATCTCTTTGGTAGATTTCGGCCAGTCGAGATCATCAAGTCCCTCGAGCAGGCGATCCGCATATTCGGTAATTTTCAGCACCCACTGACGCATAGGCTTCTTTACAACGGGATAGCCTCCCACTTCGCTCTTTCCGTCAATTACTTCTTCATTTGCCAATACGGTCCCTAATTCCGGACACCAGTTTACGGGCACATCGTCTTCATAGGCCAGTCCTTTTTCATAGAGTTTCAGAAAAATCCACTGTGTCCACTTATAGTAGTCGGGATCTGTCGTATTGACTTCGCGGTCCCAATCGTAACTAAAACCCAGGGATTGTAACTGCTCACGGAATCGATCGATATTCTTTTGCGTAGTATCCCGAGGATGCGTTCCCGTCTTAACAGCATACTGCTCGGCGGGCAGCCCAAAAGCATCCCACCCAATCGGATGCAATACATTGAACCCATTCATCCGCTTATATCGGGCCAGAATATCTGTTGCGGTATAGCCCTCCGGATGCCCTACATGAAGGCCCGAACCACTGGGATAGGGAAACATATCCAGCACGTAGTATTTGGGCTTATCATGGTCCTCCGGCGTTTTGAACGTTTTGTTCTCTTGCCAGTACTGCTGCCATTTGGTTTCAATTTTTTCGGGACTATACGAGCTCATTCAAACGTTTGGTTAAAGCTTAATTATAATTCTGGGTAATAAGCAAAAGCGCTGTACTACAGGTATGTAATAAAACAATACTCTATTACTCTATATTATTACTGATCCAATTGTTGACAATGCATCAGCGCTCTTATACATAAGTTGCCAAAGATAAGAAAAAAATGGACTGGTTTGAAGAAGGGATTAGCCGAAGTTGCTAAATATAGTAAAAGTTGGCATATCTTTGGATATAGAAGTTAATTAGTTTCTATTCCGAATATTCGAGGTCAAAACAATACACCATTGAATTTAACTCTGTAATTTCGCACACTAAATTAGAGCATGATGGAAATAATATTCAACTTAACAGCTGCTCCGTTATGAGACAATCAAAAAAGCATACCCTGCTATCTAAGAGTGCCACAAAAAAGTTAAAATATTTAATAGTAGCTGTAGCAACCATTGTACTATCGAATCCAGTGGCCTATGCCCAAATACCA
>CAYXVW010000250.1:0-3734 GCA_964468695.1 uncultured Balneolaceae bacterium
GATGATCACTTGGATCATTTGCAAGAACGCCTGTTCCTTTCATCGTGTTAATGGCGTTTGCCTCTTCCAGCGAAGCCGAAACGCTTCCCACAATACTCCAGCTTTCGCCGGGGTTCTCAAATGCCGAAAGATCCTGAAGAGTTAGTTCATCGGTCGTTTGAGCCTGAGCAATAAAACTACCGCTCCCCAATACTACAATTGTAACTAAAGAGATTCTGAATAGGAAGCTATAGAGAGCATTTAAATAAGTAAATTGAGGAAGAGTTCGTTGTTTCCCCCAAAGTTTTTTTTGAATTGATTTCGTAAGCATATAAAAGTTTGATCAATTTCTGTATTGAGATGTAATAAACAGTTAGGAATCAATAGAGCAAGCCGAGCAGTTAATGGGTTGTCTGTCATACTAATCCCCTTCCCATAGTATTTGTAAATATAGCCAAGTATATGAAATAGATTTAAAAGCTTTAAATAATCTTTTACCATCTTGACTCAAAGATATAGGGCATGCAATGCTATTTAAAGAGCTGCATGCCCTATACTTTTTTAAGGCCGTTTGCCTAAATTAAGCAAATAAAATATTTAGTACCCTGGATTTTGCTCAAGTGCAGGATTCGTTTGTATTTCATCATCAGGTAATGGATATAACAAATGGTGTTCTTCGTATGTTTGTCCCCAGTTGTTAGACTGCCCGACAACATCCACAAAGTTCACTTCTCCCGGATTGTTCTCTGAAGCTACAGGATACATTCTGGTACGCTGTATATCCGACCAAATTTTGAAGTTAAGTGCAAGCTCGCGAAGCCGTTCTTTCCAAACCTCTTCCACAAACTCCTGTTCAGAAAGTCCGGTTAAGTCAGCCTCAATTTCACTTCTGTCTGTTTGCCAGTAAGCTCTGCTCCGTACATCAGCAAGGTAGGAAACAGCCTCATTGGTAACGCCTTCTGAACGGGCAATGGCCTCAGCTGCAATCAATAAGACTTCTGCATAGCGATATACCCTGATATCTCGTTCTCCTCTGCCCGTCTCAAAGATTGCGTTCTCTTCAAACCAAAGATATGGAGCCCATTCTCCGAATTCATAATTCTCTCCATTTCGGCTGAAGGAATTGTAAAACAGTTGCTGGTTCTGAATTCGAAGATCTTCATCCGGATCATAAAACCAGGTAAATTCTTCAATCGGACGGTAAGCATTCAAGGTACGCCCGTAGTTAATACCTTCTGGTCTAACTACTCCGGGAATAGTAATCCGCGGATTATCGTTGGGAGAAATTTCGGCATTATATTCTATACCATATACATATTCCCTGTCAGTATCGGAAGTACGAAGTTTATTATAGGCGCTTTCCTCAACCGTTTCTCCGTGTTGAACCAATTCGTGTCCTCCTGCCTGTATAACTGATCTGGCAGCATCCGCTGCATTGGCATAATTATCGGTTTCTTGCAGCGGAAAGCCCGACATTTGGAGGTAAACATCCGCCAAAAGCGTATAAGCGGCACCTTGTGTTATTCTATAGCCGTTCATTGGAAAAGGCCCTTCAGGTAATATCTCCTGATCAATAGCCCAGTTAAGGTCATCAACAATTTGGCTATAGACCGCTCCCGTATTAGTTCGTTCAACCTCAATTCCTTCCAGACTTTCTACCGGCTCAGTTACCAGAGGAACATCTCCAAAGAACTTAACCAGTGCAAAATAATTTAAAGCTCTGAAGAACCGGGCTTCGGCCAGCAATTGGGTTTTCTCATTTTCGGGCATTCCCGACATATCGGGAATATATTTCAGGGCTGTATTTGCCCGTGAGATAACATCGTAATGACCCGACCACCAACCATCAAAGAACTGATTCAAGACTTCAGGTCCTACCTGAAGATCCTGAGCTACCTGGCCTTGAATACGTTCACCTTTCCCTTCGTTATCAAAATAGCCGGACATGTATCCGCCCATCATAACATCAGCACCACCAAAACCGCCGGAGTCGTAAAAGCCGGCTCCCTGACCATCTCTATACAAGCCATTTACCAACCCCCGGGCTCCATCTGGCGTTTCAATTAATTGATCTACTGATATCTCATCTTTGGGTGTTTCTGCCAAAAAATTATCGCAGGAACTCAGTGCCCATAAAGACAATGCAAAAATAATCACTAGCTTCTTCATAGTATTTAGATATGTTTTAAGAAATGAGTTATTTAGAATCTGAAGTTTACTCCAAGGGTAAATGTTCGGGGTTTAGGATATTGATAGAAGAAAATGTTTTGCGTATTCGGATTTCCCTGCCATGATGTTCCTTCAGGGTCGTGCCCTTTAAAGTCAGGGTGATGAATCACAAATGCATTTTCCAAGCTTGCAGTAATCCTCATTTGCTGCATACCTAATCGAGAGGTTAAACTCTGATCAAAGGTGTAACCCAGTGAAAAAAGATTCCCTCGTATATAGGAACCGTCAACGATCCAGTGGCTATCTGCCTGCGTGTTTTGTCCGGAAAGAGGCTGATGTCTGATTCGTTGAATCGGGGTATCCTGGTGGACTTCCGTCCACGCATCATACAGCTGAGTACTGATTCCATTGGTAAGGGCCTGCCTGTCTTCGGCAGTGTGTAAAAACTGTTGCATAATTTCGCTTCCATAGACAAATTGGATATCAGCGGTAAAATCAAAGTTCCCGAAGTTAAACTCATTAGCAAAGCTTCCGGTCCAATCCGGCATGCCATGACCGATAATTTGTCGGTCCTCTGATCTTTTAGCTTCTCCGGGAATACGTCCCGCTTCGGCAGCTTCAGCGGCCTCATCGGTGTTCCAGGTTCCGTTACGCTCGAATCCATAGAAAGTGCCTATAGGTTCACCGACTCTGAGGATTGTTTGGCTCCCCGATACCCAATTGGGACCCGGGAAAATATCTTCATCTTCGGCTCCAAGGCTTTCTACCCTGTTAATGTTGTAATTGAAGTTAAGAGTAGATGACCAGAAAAAGTCTGAGGTCTGAACATTTCTTGTGGTTAACATAAAATCGACTCCGCGATTAGAAACGGAACCCACATTATCCATCACTACATCAAAACCGGTAGTGGCCGGAATAGGTCGGTTCAACAACAGGTCGTCAGTCAACTTATAATAATAGTCTGCCTCTAAGGAAATGAACTGATCAAACATATCGACCTCAAGCCCTACATTATACTGGGTCGTTTTTTCCCATTCAAGATCGGGATTAGCTAACCGCTGGAGACTACTGGACGTTTGTCGGGCTCCCCCTATTAATACGGTACCAGAACTGATCGTCGATAATGACTGGTAAACACCAATTTCAGTATTACCGGTTTTACCCCAAGATCCTTTAAACTTCAGGTAATCGATAAAATCAACATCGCCCATAAAATCTTCGTTAGAGGCTGTCCAGCCTAAACCAAGAGATGGGAAAAATCCGTACTTATTATTTTCACCAAAACGGGATGAACCGTCCAATCTACTCGTAAAAGTTACGCTATAAGTTTCATCATAGGTATAGCTGCCCCTGGCAAAATAGGAATTCATCGTCCAGTCCCAGGCGTTAGAAGCGGGAATACTGTTAATATCGGTGGCAGCATCGATATTATTCGTGCGATACAAGTCATTAGGAAATTCACGGACACTTGAAGAATTTGCCCGGTAATCCGTTCCCTGCCAACTGGCGCCTAATACTGCGTTGAGGCTGTGGTTATTAGTATCAATAATGTAGGTCAGATAGTTCTCATTTTGCCAGTAAGTGGT
>CAYXVW010000251.1:0-3718 GCA_964468695.1 uncultured Balneolaceae bacterium
TCAATAGTTTTACCCTGAATATTATCGAGTGAAATGTGACCGCCGGATGTATTAAACTGTTGGCTGTTTGTCAGATTGTTAGCTTTGATATGCCCACCCGAGGTTTTTGCGTTAATACGAATAGCTTTGGGAAGGGTGAGTGTAGCTTCAAGATTAACTTTATCAGAAATGCTAACTTGTTTAGCAGAAGTTACCTTGAATGTAGCAGTTGGGCTTGAAATATTTTTCTGAATTTTGAGTTTTTCGGAAAAGCGGGCCGGATCCTCCATATCACCGGTAGCCCGAAGAGTGATTTCACCTTCCCGATTATTACTACCTATAATATTGACGTTTCCAAAACTAAGGGAAAAATCTAACGTTTCGAGATCTTCAACAGGGAAAGTTTCCTGATAAATATAAACGCCGGGACTTACTTCGGTCCATTCTGCTCCTTCAACATTATAGTCTTTGTCAATGTACACTTTTTTATTTTGGAGCTTGATGTTGAAATCCGCTTCCTCAATTTTCTGGAGTTCGGTTTCCAGTTTTTGCAAACTTTGTTCCAGAGCTTTAGACTGTTCCCCGTTTTGTGTATGCTGCTCGATAAGCTGTTCAATATCTTCAATCTGTATTTCGAGCTCTTTTAGTTGTTCTAAATTCTCCAGCTTTTGTAAGTTTTCAAGATTTTGAAGATCTATAACAATCGATCCGGGCAGGTTGGGGATGGAAGGAGCCTTTGGAAAATGTGACTCGGTCTGTGAAGCTGATGCATTTGTGTTATTTTGGCTGGGGGCATTCTGACTAAATAAATAGATGCCAATTCCTATAAAGGTGAGGCCGGCTAAAACAATTTCCCAGGATATTCGTTGTGT
Organism: uncultured Balneolaceae bacterium; assembly: GCA_964468695.1. GTDB lineage: Bacteria > Bacteroidota > Rhodothermia > Balneolales > Balneolaceae > Fodinibius. Next base: position 852 of record CAYXVW010000251.1, read on the forward strand.
GCTCATTTTTATTGCTCAATAATTAACTAAACCGTAGTATTACAATAGGCGTGTACGTAGAGCAGAAAACTATGTTGCAAATTAAGCTTCATTGACTTCCTTTTAAATGCCTATTTTCAATAGCTATCCAAGTAAATACGCTTAAAATCCAAATAGTTGATATGGAATTAAGTAAAATTAAAGATAAGACAAAAACATATCATCAGGATATGGTAACTGATCGTCGTCATCTCCATCGCAATCCTGAGTTGAGCTATCAGGAGTTTGAGACGACAGAATTTATTGCCGGAAAACTAAAAGAGCTCGGATTTCCGGTTGATCAGCCGCTGGAAACCGGATGTATAGGGATTGTTGAAGGGGGGAAGTCCTCTGATCGCGTTGTCGCATTACGAGCTGATATTGATGCCCTGGCAATTTCGGAAGAGGGCGTGCACAAAAAGGAATTTATGTCACAAAATGAAGGAATAGCTCATTGCTGTGGACATGACGGTCATACTGCCAATATGCTGGGAGTAGCTCGAATTTTAAAAGATTTGCAGGAAGAGATCGAGGGGACGGTACTGCTGATCTTTCAACCCGGTGAAGAGAACCTGCCTGGGGGCGGGCGGTTGCTATGCGAGACGGGATACCTTCAGGAAAAGGGCGTAGACGTTATTTATGGATTACATTCCAATCCTAATTTTCCGCCCGGCCAGATAGCTTTGCGGAAGGGATCATTAATGGCACGACCTGATGAGTTTACAATTGAAATTATTGGTAAGGGAGGGCATGCTGCCTCTCCCCATGAAACCGTGGATCCTATAGTGATGGCATCTCAGGTGGTTACCCAGCTTCAGACCATTGTTAGCAGGAATGTCGACCCTGCTGAACCAGCGGTGGTTACGGTAGGGAAGATCAGTGGAGGTTCAGCCCATAATATCATTCCGTCAAAGGTTGAGATGATCGGGACTGTACGGACTTTTGCTCAGGAGACAGCTGATATGATTAAGGATCGTATTGAGAAAATTGTAAAAGGAGTGACTGAAGGTTCGGGGGGTAGTTATACTTACGATTTTGATTACGGTTATCCGTCTGTAAATAATACCGATTGGGCAGCCGACAACGTCATTGATGCGGGTGGCGAGCTTTTGGGAGAGGACAATGTAGTGATCTTGGACAAGCCGATTATGGCCGGAGAGGATTTTGCTTTCTATCAGCAGCACTTTCCCGGTGCCTTCTTCTTTTTGGGAAGCGGCAGTGAAGAAACCGGATCCACCTACTCCTGGCATCATCCCAGATATAATATTGATGAACAATGTTTTACGACAGGGGCAGCCCTTATGGCTTCTCTTGTTTTTCAGCCTATCCCTGAAAGCAAATAAATTAGTGACATGAGTTACTCACCGTCCATCTGGGAACAGGACTCATTTCTGCGTCCGTACGATTTACTTATAGTGGGAGCAGGCATTGTCGGTTTATCTTCGGCATTATTTTATAAGCGTATTCATCCCGATGCACGTATTGCCGTATTAGAAAGAGGATGGATGCCCCGGGGTGCAAGCACCCGAAACGCGGGTTTTGCCTGTGTGGGGTCGATCGGCGAACACCTCGCGGATATGAATAAGGAATCGGAAGAAAATATCAAAAAGCGAATTAAAAGACGGTATGATGGGCTTCAGCTCCTGCGGAAGACGCTGGGGGATGATGCTATAGGATATGAGCACTGTGGAGGCTATGAGTTCTTTCGATCCCGTGATAAATACCAAAAGGCAGCATCCGAAATACAGCGGTTTAATAAGTGGATGGATGAGCTAATTGATGAAAAAGAGGTATTTAGCCGCGGTGAACTTCAGGGTTATCCCGTCATTCACAACCGTCTGGAGGGAGCGCTTCATCCGGGTAAAATGATGGAACACCTCGCACAAAAAGTTGGTAAGACAGGAATTGAAATAAAATGGAACAGCGAGGTGGAAAAAGTAAACAGGGAGGGAGAGGTAACGCTTGCCTCCGGTTCAGAAATAGAGGCAAACAGGATACTGTTTGCGGCAAATGGTTTCGTGCGTCGCTTCCTTCCGAACCTGAATATTAAACCGGCTCGCGGATTGATATTTGTGACAAATGAACTGGATGACCTGCCGTGGAAAGGAATTTTTCATCATGATCGCGGCTATATTTATTTTCGTAATATCGGTAAACGGCTGCTGATTGGCGGGGCGAGAAATATAGATAAAGACAAAGAGGAAACCGATCAGTTTGGTACCAATTCGAAGATCAAACGTCATTTAGTGTCGTTTGTTTCGGATGTGCTCAAACTGCCGGCCGATTGGCATATAGATTATGAGTGGTCGGGGATCATGGGATTTTCTCCTACAAAAACTCCTGTAATCCAACAGGTTGATGAGAAACAATATGTCGCAGCAGGACTCAGCGGTATGGGCATTGCTATTGGCATGGAAGTGGGGCGTAGTGCTGCCGAGATGTTGTAATAAAGAAGAATATCCCTTGGTTCTTTTTCATGCGTAGTTTCACTATTTCTTAACCTAAATAATGTAGGTATGATTAGTCGAAAGAACTTTATAAAGCTGACTGCATTGGGTGGCTTATTTCCATTTAAAAGTTGGTCATCGGATAGTTCTCCTGCTCAGACTCACGTAAATAAACCTATCGTTATCTCGACTTGGGGACATGGGATACCGGCTAACGAAGAAGCCTGGCGGGTGTTAACAAGTGGCGGACCTGCGCTGGATGCCGTTGAAGAGGGGGTCCGTGTTGCGGAAGCAGACCCCGGGGTTCGTACAGTGGGATATGGCGGGCGGCCGGACCGGGATGGATTTGTTACGCTTGATGCCTGTATTATGGATGAACAGGAGCAGTGCGGATCCGTGGGT
>CAYXVW010000252.1:0-3686 GCA_964468695.1 uncultured Balneolaceae bacterium
ATTTACGGGCTTGGTGTTATGGGGCAAAACCTGGCCCTCAATTTTAATGACAAAGAGTTTCGGGTGTCTGCGTTTAATCGCAAGCTGCCTGGTGAAGATAATTTGGTTGCAAAGTTTATGGACGGCCCCGCTTCCGGGACAGCCATCCAGGGATTTGAGGAAGTTGAGGATTTTGTTCAATCTTTAAAGCCACCCCGTAAAATCTTGGTAATGGTTAAAGCCGGCGCCCCGGTGGATTCAGTTATTGACCAGCTCAAACCCCTCTTGGATGAGGGGGATATTCTTATTGACGGAGGGAACAGCCACTATGCTGATACAAATAGGCGATCAGAAATGTTGGAGGATCATAATATTTATTATGTGGGAACGGGAGTTTCCGGCGGGGAAGAAGGAGCACGAAATGGTCCTTCACTAATGCCCGGCGGAAGCGAAGAGGCATGGTCAGAAATAAAGCCTTTATTTGAATCCATTGCGGCTATTTCTCCGGATGGTAATCCATGTTGCTCGTGGATGGGTCCGGCAGGTGCGGGGCATTTTGTAAAAATGGTGCATAACGGTATCGAATACGCTATTATGCAGATGATTGCAGAGTGTTATGAGATCATGCGCCTCGGCATGCAGATGGACAATGACGATATCGCCAAAACCTTTAGATCATGGAATAGTGATCTGCTAAGCAGCTATCTTCTCGAAATAACAGCTGATATTTTTAGGGTGAAAGATCAGGAAGATGATCAAACCTATATAATTGATCATATCCTTGATAAAGCGGGTCAAAAAGGGACGGGGCGATGGACTGCGCTTACGGCCCTGGAGTTGGGAGTACCCCTGCCGATGATTACAGAAGCTGTCTTTGCACGAACAATGTCCAGTTTTAAAGACCTGCGGATTGAGGTTTCGGAAGAATTTAAAATCAATACGGGCCAGTTACTTAGAAAAGAATCATTAGATCAGCTTCGCGATGCATTGCTTGGTGGACAGTTAATTGCTTTTGCGGAAGGGTTTTGGCTGTTGAAAGCAGCTAAACAGGAATACGGATGGGAGATTCCGTTTGCCGAAGTTGCCGATACCTGGAGTGGTGGCTGTATTATCCGGTCTGCGTTGTTAAAACCCATTGCGGCCTCTTTTCGGGAAGATCCGGAGTTGCAGCATTTGTTGCTGGCTCCTCTCCTAAAAGAGATGATCAATTCTGTTCATGAAAATTGGCGCCTAATAGCGGCTCAATCTGTTGAGTCCGGATTGGCGGTACCGGTAACTACTGCTGCGCTGGCACATTTTGATGGCCTGCGGTCAGAACGCCTGCCGGCAAATTTGATTCAGGCCCAGCGTGATTATTTTGGAGCTCATCGGTATGAACGAACAGACCAGCCCCGTGGAAAGCTTTTTCATACGAATTGGAAGGAAAGGCTGCAGTAGCAGTGTTTTTGTAAACGTCCGAAGTTTTTTTGAGGGATGACAATACGGTAGCAGTACAGCTTCCTATTTTGCTATCCAATGGATCGGAAATTGATAAGAGATATCAAAAGCATATTTCGGACAACGCAGAAAAGGAGTTGTTACCGTACTACATTTGAGAGGAAATTGGTGCAGTATATTCAAAAACGCGCACCTGAAGATTCTGTTCACTGGGAAAAGTTACGCTATGAACTTCACCACATCTATCGCGTTTGCCGGGATAAGGAAAAGTCCTTAAAAATCTATTTGTCAGCGGTTTGTAAACTTACCGATATTGCTTTGGAGGGAAGGCACAAACAGGTGGAGTTGGATCGGGAATCTTTAAAAATCAAATAGTTCTATAAGATTGAGATTCTCCGTATTCTTTCTACTTTAAGGCAGCAGTGAGTTTTACCGTTAATAGGTCCAACTGTTTAAGTGTATGTACGATAACAAGGAACCATTAAAATGCGACCCTCCCGGGACCTTTCGCGAGGTCATTGCCCATCCCGGAGGACATAATCGTGTGATAGAAAAGGCGATAATTATGGAGCATCGCTTCGCCTTCTTTTTTTGGATGAAATGGAAGCGAGAGCTGGAAAAAAGAAACTGGCTTGAGCAATCGGCTCCGACATTGGTTACTATTGACTGGCACCGCGATTTAGCCCCGCCACCGGATGATCAGAAAAAAGGATTAAAGAAGCTGAGGGATGCTAATCTCTCAGATATCTCTAATTATGTCTGGGCACAGTTTGATCAGACAAACGACGGACATATTCTATGCGCTGCGTGGCTTAATCTTATAGGGGATATCATATTGCTAAAGAATTCTGCCGGAGAAATGCAGGAGTCGTTTACCGATGCGGGGGGGAATGATCATACCATCTATGAGTTCAGAGAGTACAATCGGTTTGAAGATTTTGTATGCAGTCGCAATGATCAGAATATATTTCTGGATATAGATCTGGATTATTTTATCCACGGCAAAGGAAATGTATTTTATCCGGGAACCTTTGAGCCTTATTCAGAAGAAGAAATTAAATCCGTTGTGGATTATAGTCACCCGGTATTTAAACATATACTCCCCAATATTGATGGTCTGACCTTGGCTCAGGAACCTTCCTATTGTGGCGGAATAGCAAATTCCTGCCATATCATGAAGATTGTAAATGAGCAATTGTTTGATGAGCAAAACGATTGGAAGCATCTTAAAGAAAAATAAGATACCGGTTGAAATATTCGATCTGCATAATATATAGCCCCTTGTTTAAGGTTGTAGGGGTAATTATAATTACTTTTCTATGAGCGGCAGGCTTGCAGGGAGAAAATAGCCACAAGGATAGGCTATGACCATGCATAAAAGTAGTTTAATTTTAAAAATGATAAATAGAAGGGATGTCTTTTGAAGATAAAACCATTATTGTGACCGGAGGCGCCAAGGGCATCGGGGCCGGATGTGCGGAAGTATTCCACCGTGAACACGGAAACGTGGTCGTTTTGGATGTGGACGAGTCGGCCGGGGAAACATTTTGCCAGTCTCTTGGAGATCGGGCGAAATTCATAAAGTGTGACGTGTCCCGGGAAGCCGAGGTTGAAGAGGCGATAGAACAAGCGGTCGCTGCATTTGGGGGTGTGGATGTGCTGGTCAATAACGCCGGCATTCTTCAATATTCAAAGGTAACAGATACTTCGGAGGAAGACTGGGATCGCATATTGGATGTCAATGTCAAAGGGGCATTCTTATGCGCCAAACACGCGATTCCCCATATGATAGAAGCAGGTGCAGGGATTGTGATCAATATGTCCAGCGTACAGGCATTTGTAACCCAGCAGAATGTAGCGCCCTACGTGACCTCAAAATCGGCGCTGATAGGACTAACCCGCAGCATCGCCGTTGATTATGCCCCCGAGGTCCGCAGCGTGGCCATTTGTCCGGGGGGCGTAGATACCCCATTAAACCGGGCGGCCTTCCAGCAATCTTCGGATCCGGACCGGGTGCGTCAGGAAACAATTGATTTGCATCTCGTGGAGCGAATGGCACAGCCGGATGATATTGGGGAGCTTGTGGCATTTATTGCCAGTGAGAAAGGCTCTTTTATTAACGGCCAGCCAATCCGCATTGACGGAGGAATGGGGATTAAAATAGGCGGAAGCAAAAAGGACTGAGAAAAAGAGATCATGCAGAACACAGCAAATGCTACCGTTGAATTCAAATATGACGCCATTCTTGGTGAGGGACCTGTATGGGATGA
>CAYXVW010000253.1:0-3594 GCA_964468695.1 uncultured Balneolaceae bacterium
CAATCAGGGAGTTTTTGTGATACTTGCACGTGACAAAGCTCCCATGCTTCAGGAGGAGAAGCAAATTCGAAAAACTGTGCGTGTAGTTTCTACGATTGAGTATTACCTGGGAGACTAAACCAACAATTCCGGCAGGAATTTTTCATACTATACTTTAAAATTTCAATCCTGATCTTCCGTGTATTCTACCCAACAATTCTCAGTTTCCCAGACCGTGACCGTAAGCGTTATACCCTCCGGGATGCGGCTCATCGTCTCTTTATAAATAAATTCTGCAATACGCTCAGCAGTGGGATTCACCGGCAGCTCTTCATTCAATACCGAATGATCAAGCCCCCCTTTTTCAGAGCCTTTAGCCGCCCATTTCAATTCTTTAAAATCACAGACCATATCATCTGTATTCAAATACTTTGAGGGATTGAGCTGATTTGATTCAGCGGAAATATGCACCTTATAACTGTGTCCATGCATACGTCCACACTTGCCATCATATCCCTCAATTCGGTGGGCAGCATCAAATTTAAAGTTTGTATGTAGCGTCCATTTAGGCATTTACGATCATGATCATTTAATTTAAAAAGAAAGGCTTGCCAGTTAACCTGACAAGCCCTTAAAAATAATGAAATATTGGGAAAATTAGGAATCAGTAATGCCTTTATACATACCAGCTGAAATACCGGAATCAAATCCAATACTTTGTATTACTCAGGCCACTTTATGGTACAGCCCAATGCTTTGGTAGTCTTCGGATCAATTTCATTCCCTGCCACCAAATTTTCAATAGCATTTTTCAGAAAAGTCTGTTCAACATCCTCTGCTGATTTTGCATTATCATCAATGGCTCCGGTATAAACCAACTCCATATCGCTGTTGAATAAAAATATATCCGGAGTACGAGTAGCGCCGAAAGCCTCTGCCAGCTTAGCCTGCTTATCCAGTGCATAATAAAACTGATAATTGCTTGACTCAGCCCGTTCCTTCATGTCCTCCATTGACTCTCCGTCATCACGGATAGCCGCATTCGGGTTCAGGGCGATAACGCCAATGTTATTATCCTTCGCAAGCTGTGCAATAGGATTATAACGATCTTCCCACGCCTTTACCCATGGACAGGTATTACAAGAAAAATTAACTAATAATCCATTTTCTCCGGCAACCTCTGCAAGCGTTAGTGTTTCACCGGATACATCGGTAACCTCCACATCCGTAAGCGGAGCTTTGGCTCCGATTTCCAATCGCTCGGCCGGATTATTCTCCACCGGCAAAAAAGCCAGCAATCCAATAGTCAGTACTATAGAAAATATATAAGCTGTTTTATTTATGTTCATGATAATCAGTTGTTTAGTGCTTTTATTATATTGTTTTTGAACTTCTCATACTCTGCTCCCTGTTCCCAACTTGCAACTACTTGGCCATCTTTACTTAAAATCTTGGTGAAAGGTAAAGCCCCACTCCAATTCTCCGATAATGCTTCGATAAACGGTTGGTCTTTGCCCGTCTTAAAATAGGTTGTCCAATCTACATCTTGCTCTTCCAGGAATTCTTTTGCACGGTCTCTGCTATCCGGAAAATCCGCAGAAATAAAAATAACCTGAACTTCATCCTGATATTCGCGTTGCAGTTCAACAATATGTGGAAATTCCTCGATGCAGGGCGCACACCAGGTCGCCCATACGTTAATTAAAACAGCCTTTTCTCCCTTGTAAGAATTGATAACCTGTTGCAGCTCCTCCCCCGTTACATTCTGAAGCAAAGGATCTGAATCTGAAGTGTTAGTCTGGGCGATCCCAACAGCAACAGTTGCCGAAATCACAAATCCTACGATCAATATACTTTTAAAAATGACAGAATTTCTCATCATGCTGTGCTAACTATTCTATTCATTAGGATCCCATAAGTGTTTTTCTATATCGATCTGATATTCATCAATAAACGTAACACCTTCCTGCTTCAAACGTTCCCTCATGGTATCATCGGGAAAATGTGCACGTCCGGTCAGCTCACCATTTCTATTAACAACACGATGTGCAGGAATATTCGTTTCAGAAACGTTATTAAGCGCATATCCTACCATTCGAGCACCAGATGCAATCCCCAAATAACGGGCAATAGCACCATAGGTTGAAACTCTGCCCCTGGGAATTTGAGCAACTACCGAATATACGCGTTCATAATAATCTTCCATAAGTTATTTTAACAATTTATACAGGCTGATTGCGGTATCCTTATCAAGATGTCCAGCATCCCCAGCCATATCCACGGTCCTTTTCCCTAAGGTCCTATAAACTTCGAGGAGTTCAGGGTTATCCCTCAAAATATCCAAATGTTTTTTAACAGTTGTTATATCGCCTCTTTTTATGGGACCGGATAATGCTGCTTCAAAAGAGGTCTCTTTTGCATTATTCAGTGTCGTTTGAACAAGTGGAAGTAATGCTTTCTTAATATCTTCAGCAGATAAACCGCTTATTTCAGCCGAAGAAACAGATGCTTGAAGCAAGACATGAAGATAATTGGAGGCCATAACTCCGGCAACATGCAGATGCGATTTTTGACCGGCAGTCACTTCCATAGACTGGGCTCCCAGGCTCTTGGCTATCTCCCTTAGAAGATCAAAAGCCTGCTCGTCTCCCTGTAGGCTGAAAAAGATATTCCTAAAATCGTCTGTTGAAGAAGAGGAAGTAAAGGTCTGAAGAGGGTGAAAAGACGCTACCGTGCCTCCCAACTTTCTTAATGGGGAAAGCAGCTCCGCAGATTCACTTCCCGAACAGTGAACAAAAGTATGCTCCATCATATTGCCGGAAAGCTTCTTTAACTTTTCCGCTGTTTCTGCTATAGCTCCATCCGATACTGTAATAAATATAATCTCTCCCAACTCATCACTTCCTGAAGGAAAATCTCCGGCAATATCTATATCCAGCTTACGAGCTGTGGAATACGCCTTCTCTGAAGTACGATTAAAAACACTTTTCACTTCAACTCCCTTTTCGATAAGCGCCTGAGCCAGCGTTGTTCCAAGTGCACCTAATCCTATAATCGTAACTTCCGGTTTATCCATCATTTCATTGCCTATTAACTGAAAAATACCTGTTGGCGATCGGCATAGGCCGTAAGCAAACTACCCTCATAATTCTCATAGACATTTTCAAGAAACGTAAGATCGGCACCCCATTTATTGGCCACAATAATACCAGCAATAAAAGAGGTCGTTCCTTTTATCTTTGATTCTCCACTGTTCAAATAATTCAGCAAACCGGAGTGATTGCTTTGTGATACCATCCGGGCTATTTTTTTAAATTCTTTCTTGTAGATATTTCCAAGATCACAACAAAAAATAAGCAGGGCGTTGCGTGAGGCCAGTACTTCCTCCAATACATATGCCGCTTCCTTGACAATGGCCGGATTGGTATCTGCAATCTGTACACTGACGGCAGAAATATCCTTCGTTTGCGTTTGGATAAGCATCAGCTGTTGAAACAGACTAATATCCTTGTCAAATGCCTCGTCGTGGATGTAAAAATCATCATCCTCATCACAAAACTCATTACGCATATAATCATTCACCGGTACTTTTCCAAGGGGCGTCTCAAAATAATC
>CAYXVW010000254.1:0-3572 GCA_964468695.1 uncultured Balneolaceae bacterium
GCTGCCTGACCTCCCATATTGAGAATCGACTGTCCCGGCACTCCGAGCAACTCCTGACCTGCTACCGCTCCTCCTATAAGAGCCAGCTGCCCCATCTGTTGCTCAAATGCTCGCTGCGAAGCATGACGAGCAGCGACATGACCAATCTCGTGTCCGAGAACCACGGCCAGCTGAGCTTCATTATCCAAGTGCGCCAATAAACCCCGGGTTACATAAATATATCCTCCCGGGAGAGCAAAAGCATTGGGCGTACCGCTATTCAATACCCGGAAATAAAATTCAGTTTCTTTATACCTGGGATCGGTATCTTCACGGCGCATATGGCTTACCGACAGCACCTCCTGCCCGATATTTTCAACATAATTCGACAATTGCTCATCATCGTATACTCCATATTGCTGTTGAATCTGCTTGTCAGCCTGCTGCCCTATTTGAACTTCTTTTTCCCAGCTATAGCCATAGGCTCGCTTTTGATCTGTAATCGGACTCCGTTGCACCACACAAAAGGTGATCAACAATGCAGATAAGGCTAATAAAACAATATTCCGAAAATGTAATAGCTTCATAATAGTATGCCCGTTAATTTTATTTTATCCCAATTGAATCATCTTATTATAATTAATATAACTGATTCAGCTTCTCCTTCCAATGCTCATATATCATCATCATTGCCAGCGTGTCTAGTTCGCAATACCGAAGTAAAGAATCCCGGTACGCTTCTCGTTGACTCTTACTCAAGTCTCGGGCTAAAAGTTTCCCATAACATACCATCGCTTCCGTACCACGACGAACTAACGTCTCCGAACTCTCCGCCAAAATATCATATGGGTTTCGGGCTTTATTGTTCTTATCAGGTTGCCACCAAGTTACTTCATCAAAATTATGGCTGCTATATGGTTTAGAATATTTCTGTTTCAAAAAGTCGCTCTGTGTCATTACGGATTGCAGTACATCCTTGATACTTAATGAATCTTCCATCTCTCTATTATAATAATAATCCTTTACCTGACGGCTTAAATCGGCCACATAAGGTGGATGAGCATGCTTGGAATCATTACGTTTAATGATGGTTTTAATCCATTGAATAAGCCATTTACTATCGGGGATGATTTCGGATTCATCTCTTAACTCCCGGCGAATTATCTTCAGGGCATTACGCTCAAAGTTGGAATACTGTACAATGGTCCCCTTATTGATGTTAGGCACGTTCATTAATCGACGAACCAGCTCATAGTTGGGGTAAACACTGCCGAGATCATCGAGCCACTGATGATGTTCCCAATCTCCATTTTTCTGGAGCGTATGACAGGAAAACTGAAACACCACCAGATGATATGGAGGGCGGTTTCTACGCATCGGTACGGCGTAATTTCCAGCCTCAAAATCTAAAAAATGAATGGGATATTCCCACCTTCGCAATTCTTTAATAAGAGGAGGACGTAAAATTTCTTCCGGAACAGATCGACCTTTTGCTTTATGAATCTGTAGAGACTGACGCATTTGGGCCGATATTTTATTCGTGTCTTCCGTAATAATTTCAATGGGTAAAACGCTTTCTTCGTCAATATCCTGCTGAAAATATATTCCTTCATCCATCCACTTTTGGGTTCCGACACCAATCAGATCAAAAATATGGTCTGACTTTGATTCTGCCGGCTTCAACGGATCCCAACACTCCTTAAAACCGCTTTTCTGGCCTTCTTCAACCCGAGATGAGGCAATTCTAAATTCACATTCCTTGCATTTAGTACCCACTTGCGGATCAAGCTTTTTCTGCCTCAGGTAAATATCTCTCAGGTAAAATAGTGTTTCCTCAAAGGATCCTTTTTGAAAGTGATCTTCTGCAAAATCGGAATCCTGCCATATTTTTTTTAGCGGATCACTCACATCCAGCTTTACCAATAGCTGTTGATTAGAAGTTGGTATATCCGAGGCTATGGATTCCGGCTCAAAAGGTTTTAATGCGCCCGGCAGTTCACTGCTTTGGGCATAGGACGATTTGTCGGGCAAAACTAATAAAGGAAGTACAGAAAGATCCGGATATTCTTCCTGAAGAATATATAGCTGGTAAGCAAAATCAAATAAATATTTTCTCCATTTAGAATGAATCTTTCCATTTCTGTCTAACAGGCTATGCTTTCTAGCGTTAAAAGCTTTAGTCTGAATATGCATGACCGTAAGGCGGTCTGCACTTTTCAATACAACCGGCAACCTGGCCATCATTCGTTTGTGAATGAAGGTAGCATCGAAGATAATACTCTCTTTTCTATCAAGAAGTCCTTTTGTCTGTTCTGCAGACTGACTAATATTTTGTCTGTTTATAAATTCACCACTGGGATAGATCGAATGTACTAATGATTTCAAAAGCTTTTTGTTGAGAATAGCATGCTCAATAAAAGGACGTCCTGTTTGGCTTTCAGGATAATCTTTAGCTTTGTAATAAAGTTTTGTAGCACATCCTAAACCCGTCCGAAAAAGATGTTTGGTAAAATAAACAGCACGGTCAGTTTCCTCCTTCATCCTACGAAATAATATTTACTTCAGGAACCAAATCAATTTCAAATTTTTCTCTGACAGACTCTTGAATTTTAGCAGCAAGATTCAATATCTCTTCGGCGGTCGCTCCCCCGTGATTTACAATCACCAGCGCTTGTTGCCGGTAGGTGCCGGTATTACCAATCTTTTTTCCTTTCCAGCCTGCTTCTTCAATAAGCCATCCGGCGGGAACCTTGATCTCATTTTCACTTATTTCATAACCGGGTATCTGTGGATAGGATTGCTGTAATTTTTCAAATTTTTCTGCTTCAACCACAGGATTTTTAAAAAAGCTGCCAGCATTACCCAGCGCTTCTGGATTTGGAAGTTTATCATTGCGAATAGAAATCACAATGTCACTGATATCACGGATGGTGGGCTCACTGATATTTCTTTTTTTAAGTTCAGACTGTATAGCCCCGTAAGAACTGTTAATCTCAGGATTTTTCGAAAGTTTAAGCACCACTTTAGTAATAGCAAATTTACCTTTAAGAGCCCTCTTAAATATACTGTCGCGATATCCGAACTCACACTCCTTCTTGTCAAAAGTATGAACTTCAGCAGATTTTATATTTACCGCCTCCAGCCTTTCAAAGACATCCGCGAGTTCTACCCCATAAGCGCCAATATTCTGGATAGGAGCAGCGCCCACGGTTCCGGGAATCAGCGAAAGGTTTTCAATGCCTCCCCATCCTTTATTTATAGCATAGCGTACGGTTTGATGCCAATTCTCCCCTCCCCCAATTTCTAACCATACAAAAGAATCATTTTCTCTAACTATTTTCTTCCCTTTAATCGCCATCTGTAAAACTAATCCCGGGAAATTATCTGCAAAAAGGATGTTGCTTCCTCCCCCCAATACTAAAATATCATCAGTGTCTATCGACGATTCCTGCAGGAGATGCTGCAGTTGTTCTACAGATGTGATGGTTGCAAAAAGGCGGGCCTTAGCCGAAATATTAAGGGTATTATACGGACGCAACTGGACATCCTGATGTACAACTTTGTTAAGCGATTTTGTCATTCAATAATTACTT
>CAYXVW010000255.1:0-3505 GCA_964468695.1 uncultured Balneolaceae bacterium
TGAAATAATACTATCTGATGTTGGGGAAGGGCTATATACCGTAGAAAATAGCAGCTTGGAACCTGTGCCCAATAGCAGTCAATTCATCGACAGCGATGTTAATGCTATACTTCCCTATGGCGATGACAGCTGGCTGGTTGCAGATCGCACTGTGGGCTTATCAGTTTTTGATGGAACCAATTTAATCCCACTGGAATCGCCGGTGGATAGCTTTTTGGTGAACAATAAGGTCTATACCGGAATCCAGTTGCCCGATGATACCTACCTCTTTGGAACGCTCAACGGGGGTATTGTCCAGGTTGATCAAGTTGGACAACTGCTTCGAAAAATAGACAGCGAAAGCGGTCTGCCCAGTGATCAGATACATTCACTGTTTTTAGATCGGACTAATAACGTTTGGGCGGCACTGGGTAACGGTCTGAGTGTAATAGAACCCATGGCCCCCATTTCCTATCTTGATGAACGGAGTGGTTTGCCGGGTACAGTAATTGATTTAGCTGTTCTCAGTAATGATCTATATGCGGCTACCAATGAAGGACTTTTTCGATTAAATATTAAGCAGGAAAAAAGGAGTGGCAGCCCAAACACACAATTTGAACCCCTTTTTGATCAGTCTATCCGGTGTAACAGCATTACGCAATACAGAGATAAACTACTGATCAATTGTGATAATAATTTGTATCAGATTAGTGAAGGGAAAGCTGTAAAGCTATTTGAGAGTTCAAGCGTGCAGTTTGTACAAGCTTATCATCGTGATAAAAATATATATCTTGTACTGGGTAGAAGCCGATTTCAGGTCTTTGATGCAAACCATAAGCCAGTCTTTACCGCTGAAGATTTTGAGTACGAAATATCATCAGGGGTTGAAGAGCAGGATGGTGATGTTTGGATCGGTACCATCCAGAGCGGAGTTTTTCGTATTGACAGAACATTTTTTGATTCACTAAAGAATTTTGAGAATTACCTGCATCATTATGAGGTTCCGCATGATCAGGACAATCGAAGCTTGCGGGTGTTCAATATTTCCGGGGAGGCCGTAATCGGCAGTTCCGCCGGCTTGTACCGCTATGATGCGGCTGGCGATTCACTGATCCGTGACCACCGGTTCGGGGAAGAGATGGGCGATCCCGAGCGTCAGGTATTCCTCATGGAAGAGGATGGCTTGGGTAATATCTGGGTCCGATCTAACCTTAAGCACCAGGTATTGTTAAAAGAAGGGGAAGGTTATCGCTATGTCGAAGCAGGCCTCAAGCGTATCAATGCGAGCCAGGTAAATCGCATCTATGCCCATGAAAGCGGATTGGTATGGATGGCTACCGATGACGGCATTATCCAGTACGAACCGTCCAAAGATCCTTACCTGCAGGGGAATCCACCGGAACCGTTTAAGACGCATGTCCGCGGGGTATACGTTCGGGGCGACTCGCTAATTAATGCTGATTTAGAGAATAAGGGATACGAGCTGGAGTACGAGGATAACGAGCTGCGGTTCCAATATGCGGCGGCACAATATAAGGACCCTTCTGCAACACGCTATCAGGTATGGCTGGAAGGGTTTGAAGAGGGATGGAGCGACTGGACCTCCGAAGTGCAGAAAGATTATACAAATATTCCGGAAGGCGACTATACCTTTCACGTGCGCGCCAGGGATGTGTATGGCACAATTAGTAAAGCGGATACTTTTTCTTTTACTGTATTCCCCCCGTGGTATCGTTCATGGTGGGCTTACGCCCTGTACGTGCTGTTTATCAGCGGCATCCTGTATGGTATCCATCGCATCCGGATTAACCGGATTCTGCGCGAGCAGCGCATTCGCAATCGCATAGCCAGTGATCTGCACGATGAAGTCAGCGCTACGCTAAGTTCCATTACTTATTTTGCCCAAGCTATCCGCCAGGTGCCCAACGAGCAGCAGGCCGATCGTTTTGTAGGCCTAATATCGGAAAGTGCTAGTGAGGCCAAGGAGAAAATAACGGATATTATCTGGTCCATTGACCCGGAAAAGGATGACTGGATAGATCTGCTTTCCAAATGCCGCCGTTTTGCATCGGATTTGTTTGAGAGTAAAGATATGGCATACGAGCTGGATATAGATACGGATATCGACCAGCCGCTGGACCTGGAGCTTCGCCAGCATCTGTGGCTTATTTTTAAGGAAATGACCGTAAATGCGGCGCGCCATTCAAAGGCCAATAAAGTAAGAGTGGTTTTTAGGATGGAAGGAAATTTTCTTAAACTGGTAGTGCAGGATAACGGGCGGGGCATTCAACAAGAATCCGGCCAGCGGGAAGGCAAGGGAATAAACAACATCCGAAAAAGAGCTGAGCAAATTAAAGCGGATCTTAAGCTGGAAACCCAGGAAAATGAGGGCACTCAATGGACGATGACACTGAGGATTTGAGAGGGATTGAAATAAAAACTACATGACTATGTGGTGCGTAGATGATGAGGTAAATATTATATTTGACCTATGGCACGAAAAGTAGAAGAACTCATAAAAATTGTTATCGTAGAGGATAACCGCTACATGCGCGAGGGCTGGGCTACGATTCTGGACTTTGAACAGGATTTTGTGGTGCTGGATACTTTTGAGTCTTGCGAAGAAGCCTTTGAATCGGAAGCAATCTCCAAAACCAATATCGTGCTAATGGATATTGAACTGCCGGGAATGTCAGGTATTGAGGGGGTTAAGTATCTGCAAAAAGAACATCCTGATTTACCGGTAATTATGGCAACGGTCTTTGACGATGATAAAAATGTGTTCGATGCCCTTTGTGCCGGTGCAGTGGGGTACCTGATGAAGAAGGTATCCCCTGAAGATCTTAAACAGGCTATTCGGGATGCCCATGACGGCGGTTCGCCCATGACACCCAATATTGCCCGCAAGGTTATTAAAACCTTTCATGCTCCATCCGAAGATGAAGAGGGCAAGCAGCTTAATGAGCGCGAGCTGGAAATTCTGGAGGAGCTGGCCAAAGGTAAATCTTATGCGGCCATTGGTGAGGCCGTATATCTTTCGGTTAATGGGGTGCGTTACCACATCCGGAATATCTATCGCAAATTACAGGTACATTCCCGGTCGGAAGCGGTTTCCAAGGGAATTTCCCGACGTTTAATCCACCCCGATAACTCCTGATATGGTATTTCATGTAACCGATTGGCCTGCATGGAATGTGTTATTCCCTCCCAAACGGTAAATATTCTACATGTTTATGCGGTGACTGAAAGTACGGTGTACTATATCTTATAGGTGGTTTCATGAAGTAAATAAGCCGACTTCGAGATATAGCTGCTTGAGTGCAGAGAAAGAATGAGAGAGAGTAAAAGGGCCCCGGCTTAATGAGGTGCCGGGGTCACTTTTTATTCAGATGTACTGCCTTTCCTTCCAAATACTTCCATAACGCATTTAGGGATTAAGATTACAGCTTATGCCACTTGAGAAACTCAATCTCCTCTAAATCCTCTTACTGTCGGTAGTCGGTCACGGCTCCAAGAGGGGCTTAGT
>CAYXVW010000256.1:0-3494 GCA_964468695.1 uncultured Balneolaceae bacterium
CAATAGTGCCTTTTATTCCGGTAGAAAATGTTTGGAAATCCTGTACTTCTTTATCATTAACGGGATGAACACTGGCAATAGGTTCTGCTATAGGGTGCGAAGCATATTGCTCTAACAGGGACGCATATTCGAGTGCTTGCTTGTTCGTCCCCTCATCCAAAAGGTGCATATGACCCGTAGTCAGAGTCCCCGTTTTATCAAAGGCGACAGTTGAGGTATCCGACTGTTCTTCGAATACGGAAGCTGTTTTGAAAATAATATCATGAGTAAGGGCGCTTCTGAAGCCGGAAGCTATGGCCAGGGGAGTGGCAAGGCCCAGTGCGCAGGGACAGGATACGATGAGTACGGCCAGGGAGCTAAGCATTGCATCCGTCGTGCCGGCTCCATTCCACAGGTGAAAGGTAAATGTAACCACTCCTAAAATAAGTACCGCCGGGACAAACCAGGCTGCTATACGATCTGCTATACGTTGCTTGCCCGGACGAGAGGACTGGATGTTCCACATCAAATGCATTAATTCATCGATGGTACTTTCTACTGTGGCACCTGTTTCAATAGTCAGTGCATTTTGGGTGAGAATTGTGCCGCTGAGAACTCGATCTCCTTTCTTTTTGGAAACCGGCATGGATTCGCCCGTCATGAGTGCCTCATTAATAATGCCTTCCCCATCTACAATTGTACCATCGATGGGAATGCGTTCACCGGCCTTAACCAGAATTTGATCGCCAGCCTGCAGGTTTTCAACGGCAATCTTTCGGGATTTTCCGTTTTGTTTAAGTCGGGCATGACTGATTCGTTTTTCGGTGAGCTTTGAAAGTAAATCCTGTTTGCCGGATTTTATTTTTTTCTCATAGTAGTTGCCAATCGATACCACTAATACAATGGCCATAGTTACGTCAAAATAAACTTCTGCCGAGCCGGTCAACAGTGCTCCCACGCTATATAGATAGGCACTCACCGCTGCTATGGTGATCAACAGATCCATATTGGGTTTTGCTACCGATATAGATACCCAGGCTCCCCGAAGAATCGGATAACCGGTATAAAAAAGAACAAAGGTAGTCATTACAAAGATATTGGAAACGAAGAAAAGCTTCTCTGAGGCAGTAAGTGGGATGAATCCCTCACCGGAAATGTAAGAGGGATATAGAAACAGCACATAGAGTAGTAATCCCACTATGCCTAAAAAACCTCCAATGACCAGTCTTCCTACTTCATTGAGTTGTTCACCGGTGGTATCATCATCCATTTGGTGGACGCCATACCCCAGTTTGCTCAGTTCCGGAGGCAGAGTATCAGGATCTAAGGCATCGGGATTGTAATAGACCTTAATCATTGCGGAAGCATAGCTCGCTTCACATTTATAGACACCCTTTTTGCGACTTGCCAGCGTTTCCAAAAAGGATTCACAAGTGGAGCAGTGCATTCCGTCTACCTTAAAAAAGGCCTGCTGATAATCATCGGGTAGTTCCGTTTTCTTTTGGTCGCTTTTCCGACGGTTGATCGTCTGCCGGCGCAACTGTTCTGCCTGTTCACCTTCCATATCCTGCAGTAACTTATAAACGTGCAAGCATCCGGAGCAGCAAAAAGTGCCTTCAACTTCCGAATCAGTAATCGGAGGATCCGGTGTTTCAAGTTCACAAAGGCTACATTTTTGAGTGCTCATGCAGGTGGCGCGGTTAATTCGGTGAATGTTCAGCTAAAAATTCCCGGTATATATCCAGAAATTCATTCAGCATCATGGCAGTAGCTCCCCAGAGTGGTACAGGATGCACATCCCAGTAGGGAACCCGGTAGGTATAGGATTGGAGGTCCCAGTCTTCCACCGTGATATTCTTTTTATGGACCAGAGAGTCAAGTTCAACGGCAAATACTTCTTCAACTTCAGCGGGATTAATAGTAAATATTGGCCTGTTATTAGTATATCCCACAATCGGAATAACCAGGTTGTTTGAATTACTAATATAGAGTTCGCTGAGCTCTCCGATTATCGTTATATCGTCGGGCGAAACGCCAATTTCTTCCTGCGCTTCTCTCAGCGCGGTCTGCCGGAAGCTTTCTTGCTCTTCCGCACGTCCCCCGGGAAAACTAATCTGACCTCCGTGATCGATATCATGACTACGCAAGGTGAGGACAAGCTCCGGATTTTTCTCATCATTGGGAAACAGCAGCAAAAGAACGCTGCTTCTGCTGGCATGCTCAGGGGGATCCATTTCCCGGTCGTCACCGCCATCCAGCGGCTCAGGAGCCATTGCTAATTGAGAATGCATTCCCGGAAGCTTTCCGGAAAGCCTGTCTGTTAAAAAATTAATAAGCTTTTGCATGCCAAGCATTTTAGCTTAAAATAAATGTAACGCATCCACTTTGAAAGAGGAAATCGGTAAAATAATGTTTTGGCTGGTCAAAAGTTTGTTGGCCT
Organism: uncultured Balneolaceae bacterium; assembly: GCA_964468695.1. Taxonomy (GTDB): domain Bacteria; phylum Bacteroidota; class Rhodothermia; order Balneolales; family Balneolaceae; genus Fodinibius. Next base: position 2,420 of record CAYXVW010000256.1, read on the forward strand.
GCTGATTTATTGATTGATGGTATTATTTCAACACGGATTAAACTTTGTTCAGCCAATCATAGTTCGTACTTTTTAGGCTTTAAGATTAAAGATAAGATAGGATTTAATCAGGATTTTATGAGTAAAAAGTATGATGTGTACGGTATTGGTAATGCACTAGTGGACATGGAGTTTGAAGTTTCGGATGAATTTCTGGATAAACATGATGTTCAGAAAGGCGTAATGACGCTGGTAGATGAACAAACCCAATTTAAGCTGATTGAGGATATTAACCGAAAAGAGACAGTGGAGAAACCTGGAGGATCTGCAGCCAATACAGTTTTTGCGGTCAATCAATTCGGGGGAAAATCCTTTTATTCCTGCAAGGTAGCCAATGATAAATTCGGAGACCTATACCTGGAAAATATGAAGGAGGCAGGCATCGATACGAATTTTGATTACCAGGACAGGGAGGATGGTATTACCGGGAAGTGCCTGGTGATGGTAACAGATGAAGCAGAACGGACGCTGAATACCTTCCTGGGAATTACCTCCACGCTTTCACCTAAAGAGGTTAATGAACGAGCTATTCACGATTCTGAATATGCTTATATAGAGGGCTATCTGGTATCCTCGGATTCTGGATTTGAGGCCATGAAGCAAACGAAAAAGATTGCCCAACAACAAGGGGTTAAAACGGCGCTTACGTTGTCGGATCCCGCTATCGCCGAGGCTTTTCGTGATCGTTTCGATGAGGTAATAGGGGCTTCTGTCGACCTCCTGTTTTGTAACGAGGAAGAGGCAAAAATATATACCGGCAAAGATGATATTATGGAAGCCCGGAGTCTGCTCAAAAAAGAAGCCAAACGATTTGTCATAACGCAGGGAGCTAATGGCGCTATGATTTATGATGGGGAGACCTTCATCGATATTGAGCCCTACGAAGTGAACGCCGTCGATAGCAATGGTGCAGGAGATATGTTTGCAGGGGCATTCTTGTATGGCATTACCAATGGGTTGGGATATGCCGGTGCCGGGAGGTTGGCCAGCTTAGCAGGATCAAAAGTCGTATCACAGTTCGGTCCCCGACTGGAGT
>CAYXVW010000257.1:0-3469 GCA_964468695.1 uncultured Balneolaceae bacterium
CCTTAGGATCTTCTTCCTCAAACAATACGCTATATACGGCCTCAGTAATTGGCATTTCCACATTCAATTCCCTGCTCCATTCCAGTACAGAGCGGGTGGTTTTAACGCCTTCCGCTACCATATTCATCTGCGAGGTAATCTCCTGCAGTTTTTTGCCCTGACCGATATGATATCCTACAAACCGGTTCCGACTGTGCTCGCTGGTACAAGTAACCACAAGATCTCCCATGCCCGATAGACCGGAAAAAGTATCCTGTGAGGCGCCCAACGTCATTCCCAGTCGCTTCATTTCATGAAGTCCTCGCGTAATGAGCGCGGCCTTGGCATTATCGCCCAATTCCGCGCCATCAACAATACCGGCTGCAATAGCCATAATATTTTTTACAGCTGCTCCTACCTCAACGCCAATAATATCATAATTCAGATATACCCGAAACATGGGCGTCAAAAAAGTTTCCTGAATGATCTCTGTGGTTCGCTTGGAATAGGAACTGGCCACAACGGTTGTAGGACGGAATTTACTGACCTCTTCGGCGTGGCTGGGTCCGGATATTACCCCGATATGATCATCAATAATTTTACCTTCCAGTACTTCCGAGAGCACTTGCGACATCGTTTTAAAGGTTTTGTTTTCTATCCCCTTAGCTACGCTGACAATAATTTCATTTCCCCTGAAAAAGGGCTTTACCTTTTGAGCCAGCTCACGCATTACGTGCGAAGGGGTTGCAAAAACCACCATTTCCGGATCGTCGAGGCACTCCTCCAAATCTGTATGGCAGCTGACAGAATCAGGAAGCGTTACATCGGTAAGATAAGAAGGGTTGCGGTGCTGCTTATTGATGCCATAGGCCACTTCTGACTCCCGGGCCCAAAGCTGTACCTTATTGCCGGCCCGAGCCAGCACTACCGAAAGGGCGGTACCAAAACTGCCCGCACCAATAATTGTTATTTTCTTCACAGCGTTATACTCTTTAATTGGATTTCTTCTCCTTATTAAGCCACCCTACGGCCGGCTTAAAAGATCCTACCTTATTTTCTGTTCCGTTAAGCAGCCGCTTAATATTTCCCCGGTGCTTGATAATAATTCCAATTCCAACAATAGCACCAAAAATGAGGATGCTGCCGTCAATCGGCCAGCCAAAAATATATCGAAGCACCACCAGCATCAACGGATAAATAAAGGCTGCCACAAGAGAGGCCAGGGAAACATATCGACTGGTCACCATTACAATTAGGAAAACGCCAGCGGTTATGGCTACCGATACGGGCTCTATACCGCACAGCATTCCTGCCGCTGTCGCCATGCCCTTTCCCCCGTCAAAGTTTGCGTACAGTGGAAACATATGTCCCACCACGGCAATTACTCCACATACAATTCGAAGGAAGGGATCTACATCCCAAAAGGAGAAAAGCGCAACCGGCCCAGATGCTATATAATAAGCAAGCTGACTAATCCAATAGGAACAAGCAAAGCCTTTAAAAAAATCAATGAGCAGTACAGCGGTACCGGGCTGCCAGCCCAACAGGCGAAAGGTATTGGTCGCCCCGGCATTACCGCTTCCGTGATCTCTTATATCTACCCCCTTGACCACTTTTCCAACCCATATGGATGAAGGGATAGAACCGACCAGATAGCTCAACAATATGACAACACCAAGTGCAAGCATATGCGATTATTAATTAAAAGAGATGGATACTCCCTGAATATAAAAGTTCAAAGAGACTTAACGAATTTATATAAGTATTATTTCGACTGAACGTGCTAAACGTGGCGCTCGGCATGATAAGAAGAACGCACCAGGGGACCGCTTTCCACATGGCCTATCCCAAGCTCTTCACCAATTTCTTTGTATTCGGCAAATTGGTCAGGGTGTACCCACTCTTCTACTGGCTGATGCATTTTTGTGGGCTGCATATACTGCCCAATAGTTAACACATCAACTTCATGATCCACGCAATCCTGCATAAGCTCAATAACTTCTTCACGTTTCTCTCCAAATCCAACCATAATACCGGTTTTGGTACGCAACCCCTGATCTTTACAGCGCTGGAGCAACTCTAAAGAACGCTCATACTTAGCCTGAGGGCGGATAGTGCGGTACAGGCGAGGCACTGTTTCCAGGTTATGGCTTAAAACATCCGGCGGGGTATCAATAACAATTTGAAGGGCTTCCCAAACACCGCGGAAATCGGGAATAAGCGATTCAATAGTCACCCCGTCAATTGCTTCCCGAAGCTGCTTGTGGGTCTCAGCAAAAATCGGCGCGCCCCCGTCTTTACGCTCATCTCTGTTTACCGATGTCAATACTACGTGCTTTAATCCCATTTTCTTAGCAGCATCGGTCACGCGGCTCGGTTCATCCCAATCCAATCCCTCTTCGGGACGTCCTGTTTTTACGGCACAGAATGAACACGATCGCGTACAAACATCGCCCAGGATCATAAAGGTTGCTGTTCCATTCCCCCAGCATTCTCCCACATTCGGACACCGGGCTTCCGAGCAAACGGTATTGAGGGAATGTTCCCGGATGGTCTCCGATACTTCCTTAAACTTCTCTCCTGAAGGCAATTTGACCCGCAACCAGTCTGGTCGGCGTTTTGTCTTTGTTTTATCTTCTACAACGTTAAGCTCTTTAATCATGAAACTAAAATCAGTAGTTATTGGGATGCTTCTTTTGCTGGCTCAGCACCTGTAAGATACGAAAATTGATCGTTCAGTTCAGGAAGGGAATCCACCTTTGTGATATCTATATCGAATACTTCCTCGAAATGGACAAGCAACCGTTCTTTAACGCGCGTCTCATTAACGCTATTTCCCAACAAGTCCTGCAAGCTGGTGACCTCTTTATCCGTTATACCACAAGGTACGATGTGATTAAAGTAACTGAGGTCGGTATTTACATTAAAAGCAAACCCGTGCATGGTTACCCATCGCGAACATCGTATTCCCATTGCGCATATTTTCTTATTGCCTACCCAAACGCCGGTGAGTCCTTCGATTCTTCCCGCCTCAATATCATAATCAGCACAGGTACGAATAATAACCTCCTCCAAAAACCGAAGGTATTTATGGACGTCCGTAAAATGCCGATCCATATCAAATATGGGGTAACCCACTATTTGTCCCGGTCCGTGATATGTAATGTCGCCTCCCCGATCGATTTCTATAAAGTCGGCATCGATATCATTGAGTTCGGTGAGACCTTTCAGCAGATGCCCTTTATCCCCGCTTTTTCCGAGCGTATAAACGTGAGGATGCTCCACAAAGAGTAATACTTCGCGATCCTTTTCTTGAGGACTATTTGCCCCATTTTTCCGGTGCCTGAGCTTCTGATCTACCAGCCGCTGCTGGATAGCCGTCTGCAAATCCCATACCGGCCGGTAGGGAGCATGACCCAGATCGTAAAATTCTACTGTAGTCATAGGTGCCAAATTAGGAATTAAAATTAAGAATCAGGAATGAGAGGCA
>CAYXVW010000258.1:0-3450 GCA_964468695.1 uncultured Balneolaceae bacterium
TCGGAAACAGGGCGTGACGGCATCCACGGCGCTACTTTTGCCTCCGAGGAAATAAGTGAAGAAAGCGAGGACAAACGACCCAGTGTACAGGTTGGTGATCCTTTTTCTGAAAAGCAGCTGTTGGAAGCTACGCTTGAGGTCATTAAAAATATTGATATTGTTGGTATACAGGATATGGGAGCGGCGGGCATCAGCTGTTCATCCTCAGAAATGACTGCCAAAGGAGGAGTCGGTATGCGTCTCGATCTGGATAAAGTACCCGCCCGCGAAGAGGGAATGACCGCCTATGAACTGCTCCTTTCCGAAAGTCAGGAACGGATGCTTGTGGTAGCCGAAAAAGGCACTGAACAGGAAGTGATTGATATTTATGAAAAATGGGATCTCAATGCTGTAGTAATTGGTGAAGTCGTCGAAGGCGAAAATGTTACGTACCTGAAAGACGGCGAAGTAAAAGCTGATATCCCTGCCGACAGTCTGGTGCTGGGAGGAGGTGCTCCACGATATGAAAGAGAAACGAAGAAACCTGCGTATTTGGATGAAGTTCAGTCGTTCGATAGTAATTCGCTGGATCATCCCAAAGACCATAACGAGATTATAAAACAGCTGCTGGGGTCACCGAATATTGCTTCCAAACGTTGGGCGTATGAGCAGTACGATACGATGGTGCGGACCAATACGGTAAACGGGCCCGGTGCTTCTGATTCAGGATTGGTGCGTATTAAGGGTACAAATAAAGGATTGGCTGTAAAAACGGATTGTAACGGGCGATATGTGTATCTGAATCCTCGTCGCGGTGGACAAATTGCTGTGGCCGAAGCGGCTCGTAATGTAGTGTGCAGTGGTGCCAAGCCGATGGCTATCACCAACTGCCTGAATTTTGGGAATCCCTACAAGCCGGAGGTGTACTGGACCTTTAAAGAAGCTCTTGCCGGTATGGGGGAAGCCTGCCGAACCTTTAACACTCCTGTTACCGGTGGGAACGTAAGTTTTTATAATGAAAATCCGGAGATGGCGATTTTCCCTACGCCTGTTATCGGTATGCTGGGATTAGTGGAAGATATGGAGAATCACCGGATGACGCCTGCCTTTAAAGAAGCGTCTGATCTGGTTTACTATATTGGTGCGGAACGCAATGGATTGGGGGGGAGTGAATATCTGCATAAGATACATAACCTTACTACAGGAAATGCTCCTGAAATAGATCTGGAGTTTGAGGGGCGTCTGCAGGAGGCATTACTCGAGGCGATACGCCAGCAGAAAGTAAATGCTGCCCATGATATTTCCGACGGTGGATTGGCTGTAACGCTTTCCGAGATGGCATTATTTGCCGGTAAGGGAGCTGCCATTACTGTTGATGTATTGGGCGATGATAAATATGAGGTGCTTTATAGTGAAGCGCAGTCCGGGGTAGTGGTTAGTTGTAGTCCGGACCAGCAGGAAGAATTCGAAGCACACTTTTCAAGTTATGATATTCCCTTTCAACAGCTGGGTGCAGTTGGTACGGAAGAAGATAGTTTAAATATTGAGGGACTTTTGGAAGCTTCCGTCGAAGAGTTAAACGATCTGTACGAGGGAGTCATTGAACGGGCGATGAAACAAAAAGAGGATGTAATAAGCTAAATATTGGTTGTTAAAGCGATGTAAGAAAAGGGACTCTCTCGTAAAAGTCCCTTTTCCTTATCTGATAAAGTTGTGATGCAACCTGAGCTGCAGATTAAATAATTAGTTAGTAGTTAATCAAGCCCGGGCCGTTCCCTCATGTAGCCTTCGTGGGCCATCATCTTCCCCATTTCATCATAGGCTTCATTTTCTTCCGGAGCCCAGGTCCCGAGCCCGTCAACATACCGGTTGTACATGCAGAAGGCGGCGGCTATAAGCACCGTATCGTGTATTTCCCGATCCGTGGCCCCTTCATCCCTGGCTTTTTGTATATCCTTTTCTGCTACATCCCGGCCACTTTTTTGTACCTGTTTCGCTATATCCAGCAGGGCTCGAAGCTTGGGAGAAAGGTCCGTTTCTTCAAAATCTTTTTTAATATCGTCAATGAGTGAAAGATCCCCGTCAAAATGATGAGCTGCCGAAGCACCATGTGAAGTATGGCAAAAATGACAGTTGTTTTGGTAAGAAACATAAGAGGCTATCATTTCCCGTTCTCCGCTTGAAAGTGGGGATGGGCCACGCAATAATGTTTCTGCCAACTCGCATAGCGGTTTTGCGGTTTCCGGGCTGAAGTGAAAAAGTCCTACAATACCGGGTTTATCTGTGTTCAAGTCAATATGAGCCATAGTGAGTCCCTGTTTTAGATTTAAATAATATGCATTTAATTAATATATCAAAGATTTACTTTTTACCAATGCTCTTAGTACTCTCTTTTTACCCAAGTACCGAAGCGATGGACTTTTCAATAATATCAATGCCTTCGTCAATGTGTTGTTTTTCAACCGTTAGCGGTGGGCGAAAGCGAATGGTTCGGGTACCACAGGAGAGGATCATCAGCTTGTTATTAAAGCATTCCTTGATGATTTGGTCCCTGATCTCCGTATTGGGAAGATCTATCGCGCAGAAAAGTCCCTTGCCGCGGGCATTGGTTACCGCTTCGAACTGATCGGCGAGTCCCTCTATATTTTGCAGCAAATATCCCCCCACTTTTTCTGCATTTTCGACGAGGTTATCCTCCTCAATCACTTGGAGAATACGGCCAAAACGAACCATATCCACCAGGTTGCCTCCCCAGGTAGAATTAAGGCGTGAAGAAACGTGGAAGCAGTTGTTCTCCACTTCATCTACACGTTTCCCTGCCAGGATGCCACATACCTGTGCTTTTTTACCAAAAGCGAGGATATCCGGCTTCACGTAATGCTCGTGGGCCCAGAATTTACCGGTCAATCCAACGCCCGTTTGTACCTCATCATAAATAAGGAGAGCTTCGTGTTCATCCGCCAGATTACGCAGTGCTTGGTGAAACTGCTTTCGGAAATGCCTATCGCCGCCTTCGCCCTGTATAGGTTCAATAATAATGCAGGAAATGTCATCTTCGTACATTTCAAAGTAGCGTTCCGCCTGGGCGATAGCACGCTTCTCGTTCGCCTGCGTTTCCTGAAGATTCTCTGCCGTAGCAGGATAGGTCATGGCTGGCGAAATAACACGGGGCCAGTTAAATTTCGGAAAATACTTAACCTTGGTAGGATCCGTATTGGTCAGTGACATTGTATAGCCGGTGCGTCCGTGAAAAGCTTGTTCAAAGTGTAATACTTTATGTCCTTTTTCCTCCCGGTATCCTTTCTCAAAATTTTTCTGAACCTTCCAGTCAAACGCTACCTTCAGGGCATTTTCCACTGCCAAGGCACCGCCGGAGATAAAGAAAGAGTAGGGGAGGTAGTCGGGAATGCCTATTCGGTCAAAATTATCTACAAATTCCGCCATTTCCTCCGTATAGATATCAGAATTTGA
>CAYXVW010000259.1:0-3407 GCA_964468695.1 uncultured Balneolaceae bacterium
TGCTCTATATCTTAATGATGGAAACGGAAATTTCAAGCTGCATGATGAGAGTGGCCTGGGGACAGGAGAAGGCAGTACGACTATGGCTTTGGCAGATATTAACGGAGATCAGTATTTAGATCTTTATGTGGCTAAGTACAAGGAGAAGACGGTTAAGGACATGTATTCTACCGAAGAGCTTGCAATGAATAATGTTCTTAACGAACCCTATAACAGGCAAAACCAAACGGGTCCATTTTCACTCGCTTCTCCTTTTGATGAACATTATGAGATTTTTATGACAGACGATAATCGTCTTGCGGGTTTAGCGGAAACCGGTGAAGAGGATGAGTTATACATTAATCAGCAGGGTTCATTTAAAAAGGTCTCTAATCCGGAAGAGGTGTTCCTTGATGAGGACGGAGATTCGTCAGGCTTAGGAAGGGACTGGGGATTGACGGCCAAATTTCAGGACCTGAATGGGGATGGTCTGCCTGACCTGTATGTATGTAACGACTTTTTTACCAAAGATAAAATATGGATAAATCAGGGTGAGGGAACATTCAAACAAATAGATCAGTGGGCGATCAGAAATATTAGCTTTGCATGTATGGGAGTGGATTTTTCGGATGTCAACAGGGATGGTGAAACAGATATTTTTACCGCAGAAATGCTAAGTCCTGAGCATAACGAAAGACTTCGACAAGTAGGTTCCGATGATCCAAATCCCGAGCAATACAGAAACGTTGAATCCCGCCCAACGAATAACAGGAATTCGTTATTCCTAAAGAGAGAAGATCTTACCTATGCCGAAATTGCTTATTTGAGTGGCGTAGAAGGCAGCGGTTGGTCATGGGATGCGACTTTTATGGATATCGATTTGGATGGATATGAGGACCTTATTGTTAATAATGGATACCTGTATCATATCCTGGATATAGATGCGCAGCTAAATATGGTACGCAAGGGAAAAAACATGGATGAACACTTTACTGAATTTATGAAAGGTGCTCCATCCCTGAAGTTGCGTAATCAAATATTTATGAATAACGGAGACCTGACATTCCGGGAAAGAGGAACTGACCTGGGATTTGAGGGGAAGGATATTTCCCACGGAATGGCCGTAGCAGACTTAAATAATGACGGCACGCAGGATTTGGCTATTAACCGGATGAACGAAGAAGCGGCTATTTTAAAAAATACTGCCCGCGCTCCCCGTATTGGAGTCAGGCTTATTGGAGAGGCTCCGAATACACAGGCAATCGGGGCAAAAGTCAGACTGATTGGAGCTGATGTGGAGCAAGAAAAGGAAATAGCATCTGGGGGGAGCTACCTTTCCGATTCCGATCCCATGGTGGTATTTGCAGCGGATGACCAAAACGAGAATCACCAGCTGGTGATTACCTGGCCGGACGGGACAGAAAGCCGGCTGGATAGTATCCCTGCTAATCGTATCTACGAAGTATATGAAGCAGAGATCAGGAAAGAAGAAAAGAAAGTAAAGGGTGGTGAAGAAAATAATGACCCGATTTTTGAAGATGTGTCTGCCCGGATTAATCACAGTCACCATGAAAACAATTTTAATGATTTCGATTTTCAATCCCTCTTGCCCCTGCGCCTCAGTCAGTTAGGGCCCGGTATTTCATGGATTGACATCGATCGGGACGGAGATGATGATTTATTGATTGGTTCGGGTAAAGGAGGAACAACCGGAGTGTATGAAAATTTTGGAGACGGAGAGTTTCGTGAAATCAATCTGCCTCTTCTAAGTCAGGCTGCGCCGGGAGATCAAGCTACAATTCTGGGTTGGGAAGAAGAGCAGGGCACGAACATTCTTGTTGGGAATGTAAATTATGAGCAGGGCAATGCCCAGGCACCATCCGCTTATCAATATCAGATTGATGATAATAATCTTAATAGTGTTAATTTGGATTCTCTCCCGGCTAATATGTCTGCCACGGGACCTATGGCCGCAGCCGATTATGACTCTGATGGAGATATAGATCTTTTTGTAGGTGGACGGTTTATACCCGGCCATTATCCAAAAGATGCTACTTCACGGCTTTTAGTAAATGAAGAGAGTTCTTTTAGTATTGATCGAACCAATTCGGCTAAGTTGCAGGAAATAGGAATGGTTACAGGAGCGGTATTTACCGATTATGACCGGGATGGGGACTCAGATCTGATTTTAAGCCGGGCTTGGGATTCAATACTGGTATTGGAGAATGAGGATGGAAATTTTAAGGATGTGACGGCAGATGTTGGGCTTGCCGACCTGAACGGCTGGTGGAATGGAATTGCAAGTGGTGACTTCAACAATGACGGCCGACCGGATCTTATTGTTACGAACCGTGGGTTAAACAGTCCATATAAACTTACCCATGATAATCCGATACGAATGTACTACGACTACCTTAACCGTGATCCATGGGTTGAGATTATAGAAGCTTATTCTAATGCTGATGGTGAGTATGTGCCGCGGAGTCAGCTATTTCATTTTGGATCGATCCCTGATATAGCCAATCAAATAAACAGCCATGAACAGTTTGCGAACAGTACCCTGCGCGAACTATTTAGGGGAAAACTAGATGGCATGCCATATAAAGAGATTAATACACTGGAACATATGGTATTTTTGAATACAGGCGATGGATTTGAGGGACGGAAGCTTCCTGTAGAATCTCAATTCAGTATATCTTTTCATGCTGGAGTTACTGACATGGATAATGACGGAAATGAAGATCTGTTTTTAAGTCAAAATTTATTTGGGGTGCCTCGTCAGTCACCCCGTCAGGATGCAGGCCGGGGATTATGGCTTAAAGGGGATGGTAAGGGAGGCTTTTCGGTGGTATCCGGTAGCAAATCGGGAATTAAGATTTATGGCGAGCAGCGAGGGGCGGCGCTCAGTGACTTTAACAAAGATGGAAAAGTAGATCTGGCTGTATCACAAAATGATTATGATACAAAGCTTTATGAGAATAAAACGGAGAGTCGGGGCTACCGAATCACACTAGTGGGGCCATCTCGGAATAGGAATGCTATTGGGTCAGGTATTCAATTGATCTATCAAGATAAAAATTTACAAGGACCTTTAAGAGAGGTACAAGCCGGTGCCGGATACTGGTCCCAAAATAGTTTCACGCAAATTATGGGAGCTGATGATGAAGCAGAGGTAGAAAAAATAAGAGTGATATGGTTTGACGGTAAAACTGAAGAGATAGAGGTCGTAGAAGGACAAAAAGATTATATATTGTCTTATGAGGGAAATTAATTTGAAAGGTTTTGAAATGTTATTGAAATAAAATCCCAATACTTTCGATGTTTGTTTGTGTTTGTTTGGGATTTTTTTTAATTAACCGGTGAAGTACTAGGAGATAATCTAACAGAATCAAAATAATGCTAATTATTCAAAAATCATCTGCACCGTA
>CAYXVW010000260.1:0-3342 GCA_964468695.1 uncultured Balneolaceae bacterium
GGTATATATGAAAGTGCCCCGCGAACCTGAATATCAAATCCCAGGGTACTGTGTGGCTCAGCGGAGGTAGCCCATCCGGAATTGATATCAGCTCCCAATCCCGATGGAATAGGTTTCAGATATGCTTTGGTAACCTGTTCAGCATCTTCGGCGCCGGCCCTTAGCACGTCTCCAATATCGCTAAATTGTGCAAGGGCAGGGGATGTTCCAGTTAAAAATAATACTCCGAATAATAATATTAGTTTCCTTTTCATGGGATATAATAGTTAGGGGAATGTAATCTGTAGATAATTCATTAAAAATCTCTAATACTTGGTAATATCAGGATTTTGAAGGAATTTAAAAAAGTAAATCCTTAAGGATAATAGCAGGTTTTAAATAGGCAGAATTTCTCAGGGAAATTGCATTTGGCCACCCAAGAGAAGGTAGATAAATTATTGGGCAGTTAATCATTTTCCAGGGAATCCAGAATGTTAAGATAAGAGTCATAGCGATCGGGATGAATATGCCCCTCATCAAAAGCCTCCATGACGCCGCATCCGGGTTCGTGGCTGTGAGTACAGTTATTGAATTTGCATTCTTGTCTGAATTTGAGCATTTCCGGAAAAAACAGAGAGAGTTCCCATGGCTCGATATTAACCAGTCCGAATTCACGGAGTCCCGGTGTATCCACCAGATAGCCGCCCAGCTGCAAGGGGAGAAGCTTGGCAAAAGTGGTGGTATGGACTCCCTTTTCGTTATAGTCAGATACGGCTCCCACCTTTCGGTTTATAGAGGGCTCAATATGATTAAGCAGGCTTGTTTTACCTACACCCGAGGGTCCAACAAAAACGGAAGTTTTATCTTGGAGATCTTCTTTAAGCCGGTCCAGCGATTTTTCGTCTTTAATGCTGGTAAGCAGTACATTATAGCCCAGAGAATCATAAAGTTCGGCAAATTTATCTATATGGGGTTTATCTTTATCATCTGCCAGATCCATTTTATTTAATATGATACGAGCCGGAATTTGGTATGCTTCACAGGTTACCAAAAACCGATCTAAAAATCCCCGCTTGATGTTTGGCTTTTTTATAGACTGTACCACATAGGCACAATCAATATTGGATACCAAAATCTGGTTTCCTTCCTGATGATGCGTCGATTCTCGAATAAGATAGTTTTGCCGATCTTCAATTTCCTCAATGCTTCCGGAGCCGTCATCATTTCTGGAAAAATGCACATAGTCGCCGACGGCAATGGGGTTGGTAAGCTTGTGATCTTCGAGACGAAAGCGGCCGGGAAGACGACAACTAATGGTTTGGCTGTCATCTCCCTGTTCATAGGCCACTTCATACCATTGGCCGGTTGATTGTACGATGCGTCCTCGGTGTGTCAAAGGCAGTTTGTTTTTATTATGGTTGCTTCAACATAAAAAAGTCACCCCGATTAATCGAGGTGACGGATAACATTAATTGATATAATTTTAACATTAATTTGGGGCAAGCTCAGTATGTATTCCTTCTCTATACTCCTCAATCATTTTATCGATAAAGGCGGGTAAATCATCGGGACTTCGGCTTGTAGTCAGTCCCTTATCAACAACCACTTCTTCATCTACCCATTTAGCACCTGCATTCATTATATCTGTTTTTATTGATGGATAAGAAGTCATTGTCTTACCATCAATCTCTTTGGTTTCTATCAACATCTGTGGTCCATGACAGATTGCTGCGATAGGAATACCTTTGTGAAGGAATTGAGCTACAAACTCAATGGCTTTTTTATTTTTTCGAAGTTTATCAGGATTTAATACCCCGCCGGGTAACAATAAACCATCATAATTGTCGACATTCGCAGCCTCAAGAGAGATGTCGACTTCATAATCATCGCTCCAGTCTCTTTGGTCCCAAGCTTTAATGGAACCTTTCTTAGGAGAGATGAGATGAGTATGCGCTCCGGCGTTATGTAATGCTTCTCTGGGTTCGGTTAATTCGACTTCTTCAAAACCATCTGTCGCAAGAATAGCTACTTGCTTATCAGCTAATTCGTAAGCCATAGTACCGATAATTTTATTAATAATTCCCAGTTTACTTCTAACATTTCTTAAATGCTTATACAGCCTTAAAAGTTTCGATTGTGCTTTATAAGGGTACGTACAATGAATTTATATTAATAAAATTAAAAACCGCTTCTCGATGGAGAAGCGGTTTTTTAAGGAGCATATTTATTTACTCCATAATAATGGTTTCTTCGGTGGAATCTTTATCCTTTGCCGTAGTGTTATTCCGGCTTTTATGTTCTTCGCTGACCTTAAAACGGTCGACGGGACTCATAACCGGTTCATCTTCGAGCACAATATCCAGCAGGGGATCCATTCGCTCCAGATATTCTACCTCGAGATCTCCCAGAACATCCTCGTCAATTTCTGCTACATCTTTCTCATTTTTCTCTGGCAGCAGTACTTTTTCAATACCCGCGCGTTTAGCCGCCAGTACTTTTTCTTTGATGCCGCCCACCGGGAGCACCAGTCCGCGGAGTGTAATTTCGCCCGTCATGGCCAGTGTTCCTTTTACTTTACGCTGTGTAAAGATTGACGCTACCGCAGAAAAGATAGAGACGCCTGCCGAAGGCCCGTCTTTAGGAACAGCACCTTTAGGCACATGGATGTGAAGATCCCAGTATTTGAAAGCTTCTTCAGGAATGTTCAGTTCATCAGAATTTGCTTTCAGGTAAGACATCGCCAGCATAGCTGATTCTTTCATCACGTCGCCCAGCTGACCCGTTATGTGCAGCTTACCGCTGCCTTTGGAAACACTGGCTTCAATAAAGAGAATATCACCGCCGTAAGGCGTCCATGCCAGTCCTGTAGCAACTCCGGGTACTTTGGTTCGTTCAGCTACTTCAGAGAAATACTTTCTCTTGCCGAGGTAATCTTGCAGCTCGTTAACGCCCACTTTATGGGGGCCTTCATCGCCTGTGGCAATTTTAGCAGCTACTCCCCTGCAAACCGAACCGATCTGGCGTTCCAAAGACCGGACTCCTGATTCGCGGGTGTATTCGTCAATAATTTTCTGAATACCCTGGTGAGTAATTTTAATTTGCTCTTCTTTCAGGCCATTTTCCTTAATCTGCTTGGGAATGAGATGTTCTTTGGCTATCTCAGTCTTTTCCTGCAGGGTATAACCGCTGATGTTGATAATCTCCATACGGTCACGCAATGGTGCCGGGATAGTATCCAGTGAGTTAGCCGTAGCAATAAACAGCACTTTTGACAGATCGTATTCCAGCTCCAGGTAATTATCTGCGAAGCTATCGTTCTGTTCTGGATCGAGTACCTCCAGGAGGGCAGAGGTGGGATCGCCT
>CAYXVW010000261.1:0-3333 GCA_964468695.1 uncultured Balneolaceae bacterium
GGCTTTATGCTGCTGGGTGATATTATTGAGAGGATTTCGGACCAGCGGCTGGATGACTATTTAGAAGAAAAATTATATAACCCTTTAAACCTGCAACATACAACCTTTAACCCTCTCAATAAAAAGGTCAGGGCAGAAGCAATCGCCGCAACTTCACACGGCAATCCTTTTGAAAAGCAGATGGTGCATGATGATACGTTTGGGTACCAAGTGGATGTGGATCCCCAATCCTGGAGTAATTGGCGGGAATATACGCTCCGAGGCGAAGTAAATGACGGCAATGCCTGGTATGCCAATAATGGCGTAGCGGGCCATGCCGGACTTTTTTCCACTATTGATGATTTGCAGGTACTCGTTGATTTGCTGCTTGAAAGAGGTAAAGTGAACGGAAGAATCCCCATCTCCTCATCCGTAATCGACACCTTTTTGACCAAAGATCAATATGGCAATGCACTTGGCTGGGCCATGGATAAAAGGACGATATCTGCTAAAGGATCTCCGGAAGGGACCATCGGTCACACCGGATTTACAGGTACAAATATTGTTGCTATTCCGCAGGATTCATTATCTATTATTCTACTTACCAATCGCCAGAATGTGGGACGCCAGAAAAATGGCTACTACTTCGATTTAGGGCCTCTCCGGCAGGATATATTTGATAAGGTTACACAAGAGATAAACTAGCTTTTTAATCTTTATCAATACTGTGTTGTGGTTGATACTTTTGTTGTAAAAACCAAGTGTTAAAATGGAGCTCTTCGATCTTCATCACAATATTATACAGCTTGGCCTCGGGATCTGTTTTAAAGTAAACGAGTCCACGTATACTTTCATTTGGCCAAAGATCGGTAATGCGAAGGGCCTCGGCTTTCCAGAATTTTCGGCGTTGTCGCAGGCTGGAAAGATCGTAGCGATATTCCGCGCGATCAATTTGTTGGTGTACCGCATTTTCTGCCAAATCATCCCCGGCCTCTTCTTGTTCTTCTTTGGTATCGGCCGTCACCGCGCTTGCCACTGTTAATCCCTGCAAGGTATAAAACAGGAATTCATCACCTTTTTGACGGACTTCCTGACGGGACAGTTCCATATCGATATTTAAAATTTTTTGCTCGGGATCTTTAGCCGTATTAACGGTAAGCAGTTTGCCGGGGTTTCTCGGCCGTTCACGGGTATAGGATTCGTATTTAAACGAGTCGGGAGTTACCCGGACAATGCGATTGGAATTATTG
Source organism: uncultured Balneolaceae bacterium (assembly GCA_964468695.1). Lineage (GTDB taxonomy): Bacteria > Bacteroidota > Rhodothermia > Balneolales > Balneolaceae > Fodinibius. The sequence goes on from CAYXVW010000261.1 coordinate 1,230, forward strand.
ATGACTTCGACTTCCAAAGCAAAAAGGTTGGAAGTGTGTTCGTAATAGCTTACCGTTAGTTGCACACTGTCTTTTTGCATATGGATATATTCCACGCCTTGATAATACGATGTTTGATCTTTATCGGCTTCCGCCTTAAGGCGATAAACAGGTTTGGGAGAGCAGGCCTGAATTACGAGCAGAATTCCGAAGATGAACAGTACCAAGCGTTTCATAACTGCTATGGATAAAGTTTAATGAACGTTGTGAATGTCTGTACAAAACCTATCCAAAGAGGGTGACCTGTGAAATAGCATGAATATGTGAATGCACGACTGTTCAGAAATATTAAGTTGTGTACAGGCGTTAGTGCTAATATAAAATTGATATTTTAACTTAAATCGGAGGTCCTATGAAATCATTAGTCGCTATATTATCTGTCTTTATCTTTGTTGGTTGTCAGGGTGAAAGGGGCCCAATGGGACCTGAGGGACCTCCGGGAACAAGTCTCATGGGACAGGCTTTTGAAGTGGAAGCCAATTTTAATGAAGGAAATGAATACAGCCGTTATTTTGATTTTCCCTCAAGTATAGAAGTGTATGAATCTGATATTGTTGCTGTATATCTGCTTTGGGAGGTAGATGGGGATACGGGTTACGACGTGTGGCAGCCGTTGCCTGTTTCCGTATTTTTTGATGATGGGGAGCTTCAATATGCTTTTGATCATACCGTGGCTGATGTACAGCTCTTCTTAACGGGGGATACCGACTTAAGCACGGTCGGCAGTGAATACACACAGAATCAGATCTTTCGAGTGGTTATTTTGCCGGCTGAGTATGTGGAATCCAATAAGGTAGATATGAGTAATATGAACGAAGTTATGAAAGCTGTGGATGAAAGCAAGGTAGAACGCCTGCAACCAGCTAACTAAATTTGAAAATTTAAGACCGACAGACATGCCAAGTTTCCAAAACTTGGCATGTCTTTTTATGGTTCATAATTCAGGTTCGAGCCTAACCAGCGTTCCACTTCTTGCACGCTCATATCTTTACGTTGTGCATAATCCTCAATTTGATCTTTCCCCAAATTACCAACGTTGAAATAAGTAGAGTCGGGATGTGCAAAGTATAAGCCGCTTACCGAGGACGCCGGGTTCATAGCAAAGTGTTCTGTCAGGTGAATGCCCGCCTCTTCTTCCGCATCGAGGAGATCAAACAGGATACGCTTTTCGGTGTGATCGGGCTGGGCCGGGTAACCGGCAGCGGGACGTATGCCCTGGTACTGCTCCCGGATGAGTGATTCATTGCTATAGCTTTCATTTGGCGCATAGCCCCAGATATGTTTTCGAACTTTCTCGTGCAGGAGTTCCGTAAAAGCCTCTGCCAGTCGATCGGCCAGGGCCTTAGTCAGAATGGCATTATAATCATCATGATTATCTTCAAATTGTTGAACCAAGTCCGGAACTCCAATACCCGCCGTTACGGCAAAGCCTCCCATATAATCAGCAATGCCCGTGTCTTTGGGAGCAACAAAATCAGATAACGCTTTGTTGGGCTGGCCTCTCCGTTTTTTGGCTTGCTGGCGCAGCATGTGGAAGGTGGTAAGCACTTCTTCACGACTGTCATCGGTATAAAGCTCCACATCATCGCCCACGGAATTGGCCGGATATAATCCCAATACGGCGCGGGCTTTTAAGAGCTTTTGATTAATAATCTTATCGAGCAGCTGGTTGGCATCGTCATAGAGCTTTTGGGCCTCTTCGCCGTACTTTTCGTCCTCCAGTACATCGGGAAATTTCCCTTTCATTTGCCAGGCGATGAAAAACGGTCCCCAGTCAATATAATTTCGGATTTCTTCCAGAGGATAATTGTCAAATACCCGTTTACCCAGCTCATTAGGCTTGGTAATTTCTGTAGATTCCCAGTCAATGGAAGTAGCATTCTCACGGGCCTCCTCAATTGGAAGGTAGGTTTTTCGACTGGACCGTCCCTCATGACGTTCGCGCAATTTGATATATTCGTTCTTCGTCTTTTTCACGAACTCGTCACGCAGCGTCTTTGAAACCAGGTTCCCGGTAACCGATACAGAGCGGGAAGCATCAAGCACATGAATGACCGGCTGATCG
>CAYXVW010000262.1:0-3210 GCA_964468695.1 uncultured Balneolaceae bacterium
CAAATATCTCCAGCAATAATTTCCGATGGATTACACCAATACACAGCCTAATATTCCCATTGTTTTTGAGGATGAACACCTCTTAGTTATTGACAAGCCCGCGGGCCTCCTGTCGCAGGAAGATCATACCGGCGATCCGGATGTCTTAAGCCTTTGCAAATCCTATCTCAAGCGGTCAGAATCCGCAACCGGCACCCCATATCTCGGACTGCTCCACCGCCTGGACCGCCCGGTAAGCGGACTTATGCTCCTTGCTAAAAACGGAAATTCGGCAAAAGTATTATCCAGGCAGATACGGGACCGTACCATACAAAAAACATATTGGGCTGTTTGTGAAGGATCCCCGCCCCCGAATGGAGTACTAACGCACTATCTTGTTAAAGATCGGGATAGAAATGTAGTAGAGGTAAAGCCGGAAAGCCAAAAAGGAGCTAAGAAAGCCATATTATCTTTTGCAACCCTGGAACAACAGGAACAATTAAATCTACTGTCCATTCATCTTCAAACGGGGCGCCCCCATCAAATACGTGTACAGTTGGCGGCGGAGGGATACCCGATATGGGGAGATTATAAATATGGCAGTAATCAGCCTGATGGACGGGATATGGCTCTTCGTGCCGTTGAATTGATTTTTGAACATCCCGGACATAAGCAGCAAATGCGTTTCGAAGTAGCTCCTGCCAACCAAATGCCATGGTCCCTCTTTTCAATCGCCCAAATGTAATGCAATCTGAATGAAATTAACCCACTTAAGTCAGTCGGCCGCTTTTATCGCCATTAAGTTTTATGGCCTGACACGGGATGAGCGATATCGAGCCCTCTTTGAGGAAGAAACTATACGGTATTATGAAAAGATGGTCTCTTTCTTGCCTGCTCCCCTCTCCTATTATCACTATTGGCTGCAGTTCAAGTGGGCGCGGTTGTTCTACATTACTGCAGAAGAAACGCTTTTGCCGGGGGACCTGCTCCATATTCTTGCTCGAAAACGGTTTGTGGAACGCATGACCGACAATCTGCTCAAAGAAGGATATGACCAAGTACTTATACTGGGAGCCGGTCTTGATCATCTGGGACTCCGATATACCCGGACTAACAAACCTGCCATTGAAATCGATACTCCGCGCATGTCGCAGTATAAAAAGGCTTTTTTGGACCTACACTATCCCCATGCAGAGCATCCTCATCTAATGGGTTGTAATCTATCGGAACAATCGCTCAGCCAGATACTGGAACGCCAGAAGATTCTTTCCCCGGAGAAAAAGACGGCCGTTATTGCGGAAGGTTTTTTCGATTATCTCGACCCCTCCGCCGTTCATAACACCCTTTTCACCCTTCAGGATTATTTTTCGTCCCCGGCCATTATCAGTACCCATTTTTCGCTGGACGAACTTCCTCCCTTTCACCGATGGGTTTTTCAAACAAGCCTTCGATTGGCCGGAGAACCGCTACAATTTCATACTTCGATGGATGAATTTGAGCAAATTCTTAATGAACACCACCTCCGGCTCTCTTCATGTTACGGGACGGATGATTTGGCCACCCGGCTGAATACTCAAATAGACACGAATCTTTCGCTTTTAAAAGGTTTTTATCTTTTTACCGCAAAATAAGATTATCACGAAACCAATTGACTTTAATCCGCCAATAATAAGTGGAACATTCGCCGGTAGCTATATGTTGAGTAAATGAACAGCGCCACTCTCACTGAACAAAACACTTCTCGGCCAACCAGAGTTATGGGCAAAAAGGAGCTCACCAAATATGAAGCGCTCAAGCTGATTACCCCCGTCGTGGATGACGAGGTATGCCAGGAAACACGCCAGATTTTTTTTGAGTTCATAGAAAAGCATGATGATGTGCGGAAGCAATATGAATCCGTCAAAAAAATTAAATTGCTCATCTGTTCCCGTTGTCCTTCTCGAAAAGCCCCGGAAACCCTGCGGGCCGCTATTAAAAAAATAATTCGAGAAAACTGTAAATGATTCTGTTAACTTACTGACATACAATTAGTAAGGCATATAAATTAAACTGCATTAAGGCAGGATATCGTTAAAAACGTATACGCGTAGCCAACAATGGAATGGTTTCATCCATGATATTCGCTGAGGATACTCCGAGGGCAAAGGAATTTCGCTGCTCCTGATACTGCTCCACCGATTTACCCACACTCATAATATTATAAATAGCGCTTCCGATAATCAGTGTTCCCCCAATTAATATCTTAGTATCCGTTAGCTTGACCTCTTTATTGTCCACCGGAAATGCATCCGCAAAGCGATTGCCTAATATTTCACTGGTCGCATTTTTCATGAGCACCATGCCCGCACCCCGGAGCGCCAATCCTGCAAATCCCCGGGCATAATCCTCCGCATAAAAATTACCGGTTGAAGGTCCTGTTGCCAGCCCATAAACGGTTAAAGCCGCTCCGACGGTTTGCACCGTAGAATTCTCAAAAATCGCTACCGTACCAATACCAACCGCCAATGGGATCACTGTATTCGATACGGCTATATTACGGGCCTCCGAGACACTTTTTATCTGCTGCTGATTAATCTGGATCTGCTGCGCTTGAGCTTGGACTTCAACATTAAACAGCATTACCAGGAAAATACCTGCAAAAATTATAGAGTAGTTTTTCATAAGACACTAAATATGGAAAGGACAAAATTCATCTACAAGCATGCATTAAAACGAAATTGCGATCATTTTCAAGAGCATCCGGCTAATCTTCTTGTTCTTGTTGCTCGTCCCTATCCCCATCACTTATCTGGTTTCTTTCTCTTATATCCTGCGGAAGTGTTTTACTGGATTTAGCCCCCAGTTCGCGCAGCATTTCTACCTGCCGTACGACATTACCTCTTCCCTCGGAAAGCCGTCCCATGGCCTCGTCGTAGCTTTCCTGGGTCTGGCGAATACGCTGACCGATATCCTGCATACTTTCCACAAACAGCACAAATTTATCATAGAGCGCTCCGCCGCGATCGGCAATCTCCTGCGCATTCTTACTCTGGTATTCCTGTTTCCACACGCTGTCGATGGTTGCCAGGGTGGCCAGCAGCGTAGAGGGACTTACAATCACGATATTCTGATCAAAGGCATCGTAATAAAGACTGGCGTCCTGCTGCAGGGCCACGCCAAAAGCGGATTCGATAGGTACAAACATCAGCACAAAATCGGGACTGTTTCCGCCATAGAGCTGCTCGTAGTTTT
>CAYXVW010000263.1:0-3160 GCA_964468695.1 uncultured Balneolaceae bacterium
GTTTATCGAAGAGACTAAACAGGTCGGCATAACGGGAAGCCAGTTGCTGTTGCAGGGAATCGGGAAGTGCTCCTTCGAATTCTATATCCTTCTCGATCAGGGCCCTGGTAACATTTATATCCAGTTCGGTGATCATAACGTCTATGCCAAGTGCTGAAAATGCCTGAATACTAGCTTCAACTTGTTCAACAGACGGGCCTTCGAATCCCAGGTGAGACTGCATGCCTACCCCATCTATCTTAATCCCTTTTGACTGAAGGTCTTTAACAAGGGCTATAACAGCTTCTCTCTTTTCCGGTTTCCACAGGTTGTAGTCATTGTAATACAGATGAGCGCTTGAATCTGCTTTGTGAGCAAACTGAAAAGCCTGCTCAATATAATCCTCACCGATTATTTTATACCACTTGGTTTCCCTGTAACTGCCGTCATCCTCGAACGCCTCGTTAACTACATCCCAACCATCAATCTTTCCGCTGTATTTTCCTGCCACAACAGAAATATGGTTCTCCATTCGTTCGAGAAGATCATTGCGACTTAGGTCCTCTCCCTCCTGATCCGTAAAAACCCAATCCGGTGTCTGGTTATGCCAAACCAAGGTATGACCTACCGTAAACATATCTTGGTTTTCGCCAAACTGTATATACTGATCAGCAGGCTGAAAGTTAAAACTGTCTGGCTCAGGGTGGACAGATTCCCACTTTAAAAGATTTTCAGGGGTTATGGAATTGAAATGCTGCTTTACCAATTCCATGGCCTTGGAATTGGGATTATCAACCTGATTTTGATTTAAGGCCGCACCTATAACAAAATGATCTTTGTAGACCTCTTTCAGGGCGGGAAGTTCTTCGGAGTTCTCATTCACTGACTTCTCACATGATAATACCACAAATAAAAATATGGGTAACAGTAAGTGTCCCCATTTCAAAAAATATTCCCTATGCATAATCCCGTTTACTTTCTTTCTGATTTCAATTATTCAGTAACGCTTAAAAAAACATGCTGCATTTTTAATGCTGTACTCTCTCAAATAAGCACTGTAAAGCAAAAATTTATTGATTTAAATATCAATCAATCTTGCTGTCATTCGATGTAACAGTTTCCGTTTTTTATTACTAACAATCAAGTGCAATCGTTTACATAACCATGTCTATATTAAATAAAAACATCCTTTTATAGGAATCCCAAAACTAAACTGCTGGTGGATTAACCTATGAAACCATTTCTATTCCGGGAGCTTTTAATCAGATGCTCCCGGCTTTTTTATTCACTGTCCATTTTTACTCCGGAAGCTATCAGAATCGGGCAATATGGTGCGTCTCCTCCAGCTCTTTATAGTACTCCAGCGAATGTTCCGGCTTTTCATATCCTTCGGGAATAGGTTTACCGGAATGTGTCTGGAAATAAAGAACGCAAGCATTTCTCCACCATATAGCATCTTCTTCCTGTATTTCAAGCAAAGCTTCCACATGGTCGTACCGCTCTTGGTCGATTAGTCCTTCAACGGAGGCCCATTTCTGTTGCATTTCCCGAACATCCTCTACCCCTTGGTAATAGCGATGGACAAGCTCTTCCCAAAGTGTCCGTCCGGTTGACATTTCATGATCCCAGCTTACGTGATGAAACCACAGCAGGTATTCCTCAGGAGTATCTTCCAATTCGTCAAACTTTTCCTGTACCGGCGGATGATATTGTTCTATCGCATTTGATCCTGATTCGGTACGATCAAAGCCTATGCCCTCTTCGTCAGCTTTGTGATAATAGACGGCGGTCCAATCAGGACGGGATAATTCTGAAGTCCAGGGCGCCGGACCGTAGTGATGCCCCTGGGCATACAGATGGGTAAGTCCGAGCGGATTTCGATAGCGGACTCCTGCCTCGCGCGACATCATCATAATCTCTTTGACCGGCTTCACAAAATCTTTATCATGCGTGAACGTCATTCGAATCCAATTGTCAGCAATTTCCTCTGCCATTAAGGTATGATTCCATGCCAGTCGTCCGAAAGCATACCAATTCGACTGTCCAAAGGGATGGCCGGTCCAGTTACGGTTGGTGCCGGTATTGGCAACCCCTGCAATCCCGGTATGCTCATAGTTAAATACTTCTCCATCAATAACCTTTGCAACTGTTGACCCTTCTCCCTTGGCATAGGTATCAGCGTTTAAAGCCTCGGTATACAGCGGACCCAGATATGCCAGATGATTGCTGAATCCAAAGTATTCCTGTGTGATCTGCAGCTCCATCATCGTATTTGTTTCGGGAAGAGCTCCAAAAAGCGGATGAAATGGCTCGCGTGGCTGAAAATCGATGGGACCATTTTTGACCTGCAATATTACATTATCAGCGAACTCCCCATCCAGCGGCACAAACTCATCATAGCCTTCCCTAAAGCGATCTTCCTGCTCGGGACTATACACAAAGGCCCGCCACATCACTATGCCATCGTGTGGGGCCAGTGCTTCAGCCAATACGTTTGCACCCTCCGCGTGAGAACGGCCGTAATCCTGGGGACCCGGCTGCCCTTCTGAATTAGCTTTAACAAGAAATCCCCCAAAATCCGGAATATGTTTATAAATTTGATCAACCTTATCTTTCCACCACTGCTGTACTTTGGGATTCAGCGGATCCGAGTTCTCAAGTCCTCCAATACGCCCGGGAGCAAAGAAATTAGCCGAGAAATAGACCTTTATTCCGTATGGACGAAATATATCAGCAAGCTTCGCCGCTTTCCTGATATACTGCTCGGTTAGCATATTTGGATTGGCATTCACATTATTGAGTACCGTCCCGTTAATACCAATAGAGGCATTGGCCCGGGCATAGTCTTTATACCGTGGATCCTCATAGTTTGGCAATGTCTTCCATTCCCACAATGAGAGACCGGCATATCCGCGCTCAACGGTACGGTCCAGGTTATCCCAATGATTTAATACGCGGTGTTGTATTTTAGGTGCGCTTTCAATGGCGATATTCTGCAGATCTTTATGGGTCTGAAGCAATCTCAAAAAATGAAAAGTCCCGTAGAGGGCTCCAACATCCGTATTTGAGGCGATTACGAGATGGGGTTCACCTTCTATCTGGTGCTGTTCAATCAAGAAGCCCTCGCCTCCAACAGATTTTAGTTTTTCAGTCAAATCCAGAGATGAAATCACCTTTGAGT
>CAYXVW010000264.1:0-3131 GCA_964468695.1 uncultured Balneolaceae bacterium
TCACCAGCCGTATCAATAGTCCCTTCGGTTGTCTGGAAGAATTCAGCAACCCGGTTCATCGTGCCCTCCTGGTGACGACACTGACTGGCAATAACGGCACCGCTGGGATACGTAAACTCAACAAAATGATGATCAAATATTTGACCGTGCTCTTTACCGTTACGCACTTCACGTCCACCCATGCCCTGAGCTGAGGCAGGATACTCACCGATCAACCAGTTGGCAACATCGATGTTATGAATGTGCTGTTCCAAGATATGATCTCCGCAAAGCCAGTTAAAATAGTACCAGTTACGCATCTGATATTCCATTTCTGTCTGGTCATCTTCACGTGGACGAACCCAGACACCGTCGCTGTTCCAGTAGACCTGTCCGCCTACAATGCTACCAATCTCTCCGCCATGTACGCGCTTGGCAACTTCCCGGTAGCTGTTTTGATAGTGGCGCTGCAGGCCCACTACCACGTTAAGATTCTTTTGTTCAGCCAGTTTTCCGGCTTCTAAAATCTTATGAATGCCGGGAACATCAGTTGCAAGCGGTTTTTCCATAAACACATGCTTGCCAGCATTAACGGCTTCTTCAAAGTGAACCGGACGGAAACCGGGAGGTGTTGCCAGAATAACAACATCTGCCAGCTGAATGGCCTTTTTATAGGCATCAAAGCCGGTAAACTTGTGGTCTTCAGGAACATTAAGCTGCTCCGTATCTCCATACCTTTTTGATAGGGTCTCGTAGCAATCATCAAGGCGATCTCTAAACGCATCGGCCATAGCTACCAGCTGGTTACCACTATCCGCGCTTAAAGCCTGATTAGCAGCCCCGGTTCCTCGTCCGCCACAGCCGATAACAGCAATTTTTAACATTTCACTGCTTTTATTCCGCTGCCCGCCCATTGCCGGGAAAGTGCTTAAAAATACCCCACCAGCTGCCAGGGAGGCATTTCTAACAAAATCCTTGCGGGTCATTCCTTTTTTTGAATCATCGTTTTGTTGAGCCATAATAGGTCTATTTTACTTTTAGGTTACATTAAATTTTATCTCAAATATTATTCTATATAATTGGTTTTGGACATTTATATATCTTCCATTGCCTCAAGCCAATACTTCTCAATTTCTTCCTCAGAAGGCGGGTTTTCAGGCCGTACAAGACGAAATCCAACATGGGCCGCATCAGTTAACCACCAAAGGCTTCGTGGAAGCTGTGGGTCGCGCTGCTTCCAGCGGGCTTCTGACCCTTCACGTTCGGCGCATCGTAATTCTTCGGGATCACCTTCCCAACTCCCCCCCCTGACCGACCTTGGATAGAGTGTTTCTGGCTTAAACCAGGGATTATCTGCCGGGCTTCCTTCCAGCAATTCAAAATAATTTTCTTTGTACTGATCCATCGTCCACTCGGCTACATTCCCGTGCATATCATAAAGTCCCCAGTCATTCGGTTCCTTAGAGCCAATTTGATGATATTTTCTTTCACTATTCCCTTTATACCAGGCATAGGCGTCAATAGGATCCGGACTGTCACCAAAAGAATAAGCCGTACTATTACCCGCACGGCAGGCGTATTCCCATTCAGCCTCAGTAGGCAGGCGATAAAAATTGCCGGTCTGGGCCGTCAACCATTTGGCATACATAACTGCAGCATATTGCGTCATGTTGATAGCCGGAAAGCCCTCACGGCCCATTCCAAAACTCATATCGATATAAGGGGGCGTCGGCAAAGACACCGCATCGGCTTCAATTTCAACTTCCCCCTCTGCATTGGAAACATTATCCCGTACATCCTGTAATTCCTCTTTTACAAACAGATCATACTGCTGCCACGTTATTTCATATTTTCCCATCCAGAAAGAATCCACTTTCACTTGTTTTTGTGGACCTTCATCGGGATCACGTCCTTCTTCATCCTTCGGACTTCCCATTAAAAAGGTTCCGCCCTCTATGGGGACCATTTCAATGGACTGTTCAGAATTGGGTATTTGCTCTTCATAAGGAGCAAAATCCTGACAAAATGCATTGCCAGAAAGAAACATCAAAAAGAAAAACAACGTTACGTATCGCGCTTCAAACATAAGAAAATGAAATATTTATTGATTCAAACAGTAATTAATAAAAATGATCTTACTAAAGATTATAGGAATAAGCAATCTAAAAGAGTTTAGAATATGTAATAGTTTGCTCCCCTTTATCGGGACTTACTTCAACGGTACTGGTCCTGCCATCGTACCATTGAATTTCCAGTTCTGTAACGTCTTTGGCGTAACCCAGAACCTGTGTATAGCTGCTTTGGGACCAATAACCTGAGCCTGCCTGTAATTCTCTGAGAGGTCCTTTTGTATTATCAGAATAAATGACCCGGACTTTTGATCCAACAGCACTTGTATTCTCAGGAGGCCCCACTAATTTTACTCTAAGTCCACTTTTAGACTGATTGTTTTGATATAGTTTAGTTTTATCTTCGTTCTGTCCTACAACAAGATCAATCTTGCCATCCATATTAAAATCACCGGTCGCTGCTCCCCGCTGATCCTCATACGCTTTTATACCGCTTATCTGACCTGGAACAGGGTCAAGGTTTCCTGTACCATCCCCTTTTAGTAGAAGTCCCCGACCGGCATCAATTCTGGGAATAGTACCTGGAAAGGTGAACAAGTTTTGAGACAGAAAAACATCTTCGTTCCCATCGTTATCAAAATCAGCTATTGCAGGATGAAATGCGGCAGAAAACTGAGCTTCCACAGGGAGCGGATGCGCTTCAAATCCATCTTCTGTATTAATAAACAGCATGTGCTTTATCGTCGATATCTCTTTACTGGAGACAATATCAAAGTTTTTACCAAAAATCTGATCAACAGATGACTGTGCGTATTCTTCGTGAGAATTAACATACTGCAAAACTGAGGGTATCGAATTAAGCTCATAAAGCTTTCGGCGGGGTGCATACCCTTCCAACTCTTCTTCATAGTAGGCATCCACGATATTCAGCTTCCCGTTATTGTTAAAATCCTCATAGAACAACTTCAATGGATTTGAGTCAGTTAATTGATAAGCGCTGTTTTGACCTACATTCGTCGCTATGAAATCAGGCCGTCCGTCATTATTAAAATCGCCGGTAGCAATTCCATTCCACCATCCTTT
>CAYXVW010000265.1:0-3127 GCA_964468695.1 uncultured Balneolaceae bacterium
CCATACTGTAACACCATTGATATATGACAGGAAATACTCTTGATATATGTCAATTTTATGTTGTTCGTTCTCCTCTCTTGAAAAGTCTAATCAATCTGTAAGGATTTGGCTCTTAATCATAACTTACCTATATAGCCGTTGAAAACCTTGATTAATGAGGTGGGAAGGTCAGCTTTAATCGGCTGGCCTTTTCTTTATAAAAATATTGATTACCGGATAATTCTGAACTCTTACATCCCACAATCTCGGGGACAACAGAATGGGAGAGAGTATAAATCTAACTCTATCTGACAACCACGCCTCTTGAACAATATCAAGTTGATTGCATAACACTTCTGAAATTTGAATGATATAACCTTATCAAGAAGATCCTTCGTGTTAGTTCTTCAATTTGAACGGCAATTATCTAAATGCTAAAAAGGGCGACTTACTTCAAACAAATAACAATAATGGGAAAAAGTGTAGGCCCTCACCAGTACCTACACCTTCTCACACTATCCGGTTTAATTGACCGGCGGCGTCAGCACCTGATCAATGACATGTACCACGCCGTTTTTACCGATCAGATCAGCCAGCCTAACAGTGGCCGTTCCGTTGATCGTAATATGATCTCCATTTCTGGTAGTTTGGATCTGCTCTCCCTGCCAGGTCGTATACGTCTGGTTATTCTGCAGCTGATCAGCCGTTACTTTCTCAAGCAACACGTGATATTTCAGGATTTTGGCAAGCTCATCTTCATCAGTGGGCAGCCCGTTTATTCCGTCAGCCTCATTTTTCGGGATAAAGACCGTAAACTCTTCATCGGCATTATTCACGGAATTATAAAGCCTGCCCGTCAACTTGGCTACGGCTAATGCAGCGCGTGCGGTCCGGACATAAAATCGCTTGTCCATAACCGTTAGCACTCCAAGATACTTATCAGGCAGTGTGATACCATCCGCTGATATTAACTTTCCGTTGGTGGCAGTAACGATATCAACATCTTCACCGGTACCGCCATTGATCATATATTTGCCCGGCTCTGCTACGACCAGGTAAATGGAGTCGCCCGATGTTGTTGCCAGCGCGGTTCTTGTTCCCGGACCAGTAACGGTGAAATCGACATCAAGCATATGATATTTCAGAATTTCAGCCCACTGCCCGGCCGTCAATGTCGGGACCAGGTAATCCTCATACAGATCTATGCCCATATCATTGACCGCCAACACGGTCTTGGTTCCCGGCGCTTCCAAATAAGTCTCCAAACCGGCGGATTTAATCCGCTCATAAAACTTTCGATACTCGTACCGCTTCTTCAAGTTATCCGCAAGAGTGCCATACTGGTCCGGAATCAACAGGTGGTCGATTACATGGATAAGACCGTTTCGGGCCTCAATATTAGTACTGTCGAATGTAGCCCGGTTATTCACCAGGTTGCCTGTACTTTGTCCGATTTCTACAAAAATCGGGTCACCGTGAAGGGAGGGTATAGCCTCTCTTTTTATCTCATTGATAACCGGGTAGCTACCGCTGTATATATGATATGCAAGCAAGTCATGTTTTTGCTGGCTGCTGAGACCATCGAGATAGCCTTCGGGCAGTCTGGCAAAAGCGGCATCGGAGGGAGCAAAGATCGTCAGACTGCTACCTGCTGACAGAACACCCTCCAGCTCAGTTCCTTCCAATAATTCCTGCAGAGTATTAAGGTTAGAGTTTGCCTGAATAGCCTCGTACATATTCCGGTTTCCAGCTGGCGGTACGGTGGGATCTGTTCCGGGATCAGTAATACTATTTTCATTACATCCGGCTACCGCAAGAATAAGGGACACAAATAAAAACCCGGTGATACGGTATCTCCTGATAGAAATTGATGTTTCCATTTTTTTGACAATTAATGATAATGACAGAAAGACTCCATCATTTTGTTGTATTCGTTAAGTGAGGGCTCAGAATTCAGAACTTGATTTTTTCTAAAAGACGGGTATATAGTCACTCTTGAATCTTGCCTCAGAGATATATTACCACTCTTTTAAATCATAAAAAATAGTATGCTAAAAATATTTTTTATGATGCTATTGCTCTGTATTCGTATTAGATATAATTTACGTTATTCCGTTTGGCGGAACCGCGCAGATCCGATGATCTGCAGTATTGATAATCATACATAAATGAGAGACACCATCTATTCGCCGTATACCGGGATGTGGTTATACCTGTCCCTTTTCCTGGCTCTACTTTTCAGTAATAACACGGCATTTGCCCAGCAAACCTACCGGCTTAACAAAGCTCCTTTTTATAAAACCTTTGATAAGAAAACAAAGCTGACTGTTGACACAGCGATTCCGCATCTTCCGATACAAATTGACAAGATGACCAGGGAAGAGTTCTTCTACCAGGGACGGGAGGAAGCGCTTCAACCTTTAATATCAGTATTCGATCAATATCTCGATAGTTTAAGCTGGTCACCCCGGCTCTCACCGGAAGGTTTGCCGGGTAAAGGAGCTCCTTCTTTATTTGTGGGCAGTTCCGAATCGGTCATTGCCCCTCCCTCTGCCGAGATGCTGCGAGAAGAGTTCGATAAATTTCCGCCTATGGCCATGCACGTAGACAAAGCCGGAAAGGAGTGGAAAACGGCCCTGGAACAACAGATGAATGAGGCCGGAACCGAATACGTACTGGCTTTTTGGATTGGTTTTAACGAATATCCCAAAGCCAATAAGGGGCTGTTTAAAAAGAAAGTGGTGCTCGGCACAGATTATGAACCGGAAATCCGGTTTCTTTCCGGAGAACTTGAGCCGGTAGAAGTACTTCAGATTTCAGGAATGTTGCTGGACAAAAAGGGTAATATTATCCGCTCGGGGGCCGAAGCCTTTTTGTATGAGGATTCCCCCTTCTGGGTACAGTTATTTGGGGCAAGTACCGCTATTGACGACAAAACTCTTCAGCAATCAATTACTGAAATCAGGCGCAATGACCTGCCCGGACGGCCGCTGGCATGGAGAGTGGCGATATATAACCTGCTGGAACAGCTTACGCAGCGGCCCAAAGATTATACACCCGGATAAGCTGTTGCTATTTCGGAGAAAGTAATATGAGCTGCATCTGGGTTCTATCAAATTTTGCATCACACAGTGAAGCATTTCGACTG
>CAYXVW010000266.1:0-3005 GCA_964468695.1 uncultured Balneolaceae bacterium
GGACTGGCAGGACTTTCCCTGGCCGATGCCCTCCGGGAAGCCGATCTTGAATCCATTGTTATAGATAAAAACAATATTGCCGCCGGTGCTTCCGGCACACCCGGTGGACTTGTTAACCTCGCGACCGGACGTCGCGCTACCAAGGCATGGAAAGCGGAACAGTGCTATGAGGCTATTGCTCAGAATCTGGAAAAGGTACAGAGTCAAACCAAAGAATCCTTTTACCAGAATAACGGATTGCTTCGTCCCGCCCTGCTCGAAAAGATGGCCCGCAAGATGAAGGCCCAGCACGAAAAGACGAGCTGGCCCAAAGGCTGGTGCCAGTGGAAAAGCAGGGCTGAAATTCAGGAAATCCATCCGGGTATTCAATGTGTGGACGGCGGACTATGGCTTCCCATCGGTCTTACGGTGGATGTCGGGAGTTATCTGCAGGCTTATGCCCGATACCTATCGGAGAAAGGCATTACCATCCGGACCGGTATAGATGCTGAAATAGCTCAATTAGAAAAAGGATGGAATATATCTTTCAATAATACGACCATTCATGCCCGGAATATCGTCTTTGCCATCGGACGGGCCACAGTTCAATCCAAATACTGGGACTGGCTTCCCCTTAATCTCATTAAAGGTCAGGTCGCCACTTTTTCTACCGGTGGTGAACCGCTCAACTTTTCCCACTCCATCTCAAGCTTAGGATATATCGCTCGGATGGGAACCAATACCTTCGTACAGGGAAGCACCTATGAACACGATTTTACGCATGTGAACCCTGATCAGGAAGGCGAAGAATACCTTCGGAAACGATTGCGGAGAACACTTCCCCAACTGGAAGAAAAGGTCAGGACCGTTGATCAGTGGGCGGGTGTCCGGACCTCCACTCCCAACTACAAACCCATATTAGGAAAGCATCCCCGGCACTCCACCATGCATGTGTTTACCGGCCTGGGCTCCAAAGGCTTACTCTTCAGTAAATTCCTGGCTGATCACTATGTGGAATACCTTACGAACGGCACCAAACTCTACCCGGAAATAAGTATCGAACGAGTTGAAGAGTAGAATTTGCGTATAAAACCTGGTTCGATATAGCCTTATTTGGCAACAAAACCTGTTACTATAAAATAGACCGTTCTCCTAAAAGTTGGTTCTCTCAGATTTTATCTACTATCTATTCAACAGGTTTAAAGATCCCAAAAGTAACGTCGTCCAACCGCACTCCCAGATGATCAGGTGAAATATGAGTCAACATTCCTCCTTTGGGCAGATGGACAATTTTAAGCGGCTCTCCTTCCGGATCCAGAACCAACCATTTCTGAGTCGTGCCCCGATAGTTTAATCTCAGCCAAAACCGGTCCAGATGATCTACTTTAAATTCTTCAACCGGTGTTTTTACCTCGGGTAATTTTTCCTCTAAAGATTTCTCATATCCCGGTCCGCTATCTTCTTTCAGTGAGTCACGCTCCCCGGGACTGAGTTCCTGTGAAGGCAAGCTTACAGAAATTGTTTGCAAGGTGTCAAAATCGGATTTGATTTCCGTTATTCGCGATGTTTCTGTATCACATAAAAAAAGAGTCTCGCTCTTTGGGCTGTAGTGCACTAAATCGATGGGAGTATAGGGTACCATGCGGCCACCTGCTCTGCTTTCCGACATAGCAATTAATCTGTCTTTCAAGACAATTTTTTTGCCGTATGTATTCGTCTCCATATTAAACTGAGCCAAATAACGTTCCGGCTCCCGACTCCTGTCCATATAATAGGCGTAAGAAGACAATTCAATGACATACTCATCCTCTTTATCTGAAGGAAAAGCTGCTGTAATTGTATTTTGCTCATCTGGTTTCACATTGAACTCTCCCTGGTACTTCAGCTGATCATTAAATTGTATTATCTTTTGATTCCGTTGATCATATACTAAAATTCCTTCTTCAGCGGACTTGATAAGTGATAAGATATCCTGTACTTCACCAGGGCCTCTTCCCAAACGTGCAACCTGCTGTTTAATATCCCCATTGGGACTGACCCTTAATATCACCTGCCCCTGCCTATCATAAAGGACTATATCCCCATCCAATGGGACTGTCTGGTATCCCAAATGACCAAAATAGATAGAATCGGCCTGTTGGAAGCGATGCACTTCTTCGGGAAATTCCTGTGGCAACTTCTCTACATAATTGGTTGGAGTCTCCGGCTCGTTATTATTGCTACACGAAAAGAAAAATAATCCCACCACAATTATAGTTAATAGTTTTCTCATAAATACTTCCTCTTTGTTTATATGTTATATAACACCTTAAGCGGTGAGACTTTTTTAGCTTTAGATAAAAATAATTGGTCATTCCCACTCCCCCCCTTCAATTATCATTCGAAAACTTAACTTTTCAAAAGGCGTTCCACAAGTGGATTTTTCACCCCTATTCTTGAAAAATAAAACAAAATATTAAGGTAAAGAGCATTGACCAGGCGTGGTCTTTTTGAGTGCATATTATACCTATGTTCTCTTTTTGTGGCCTTTCAGAATCGTTAGACGGGAGAACTTTGACAATAAGGAATACTCCGGATGGAGCTTGTCGCTTTCAATAGGATTATAAATCACTGGCCTTGATATGACAAAAATCTATTCCCTCCGGCCTTTGAATATGTTGCTGGTAAAAAGTGCAGGGGCCGTAGTGGTAAAAAATCATTTTTGTCTGACGACCAGCGGGAGGAGTTTAAATGATTTTAACGAAGGCCTCTAAACGGCAGCAACATTTTCATCACCGGCCAATTTTTTGGGTTCCGTTTTTTCTTGGCAGAAAAAATGGAACTACTACCTTTAAAAGGTACCTCCCAATAATATAGGGATTCGAACACACCCCGAGCTTCCGCAAACCCATTGAAGCCCACCCCTCTCGAGAGAGGAGAATTGTTCAGAGCTGACCTGCTATTTCAAGAATTCTTCTACAGTCTTTGGTTTATATTTATTCTATATATATAGGAAGATGTCTCCCATATATATCGGAAGGAGATTC
>CAYXVW010000267.1:0-2999 GCA_964468695.1 uncultured Balneolaceae bacterium
GAACGAGTGAGACCCACTGTTGTCGAAATCGAGGCGCTGGTCCCTTTTTCGCGTGAAGATATGCCTGAGGATGGGTATCACAGTGATGAAGAAGAAGGGTTTTGGGATAACATCGTGCCAAGACGGGCCCGTACTGTTGGTTCAGGCATTCTGATAAGCAGTGACGGTTATATCCTCACGAATAATCATGTTATTGACGGGGCAGTAGATGATCAAATAGAAGTGGTTCTGGACGATAAACGAAAATTCAAAGGTCGGGTGGTCGGAAAAGATCCCACAACTGATTTAGCAGTTATTAAAATCAGTGCACGGAATCTTCCAGCTATTATAATCGGAAATTCGGATGAAGTCGATGTCGGAGAATGGGTGCTGGCGGTGGGTAATCCATTCCGGCTCAGCTCAACCGTAACAGCAGGTATTGTGAGTGCTTTGAGTCGCGATGTTCAGATAATTAACGAGCAGATGCGGGTGGAAAGTTTTATTCAAACAGATGCCGTTATCAATAAGGGGAATAGCGGAGGAGCTCTTGTTAATACCGGGGGAGAACTGATAGGTGTAAATACGGCTATTGCTTCCCAGAGTGGAAACTACCAGGGCTACGGTTTTGCCGTACCTTCGAACTTAGCTGCAAAAGTAGCTGAGGACCTGATCGAATATGGCGAAGTACGGCGCGCCCTGCTTGGGGTAACCATTGTGAGTGTAAATGCGGATCTGGCTGATGAATTGGAGATGGAGGAGATTCGCGGCGTGCAGGTGACAGCGGTTTCTCCGGGTGGGGCAGCAGAAAAGTCCGGCATACGGACACGCGATGTTATTTTAAGTGTGGATGGCGACAAGGTTAATGAATCAAATCAGCTGCAGCAGAAAATTGCTGTTCGGGATCCGGGTGAAACGGTAACCCTGAAAATATTAAGAAATTCCGAGGAGCTGACGAAAACGGTAAAACTCGGTATGTTGAATCCTGAACAGAACCAGCTGACTGCCTCTGCTGAACGAGAAGAACCCGGGGAAATGGAAGAGGAGGAGCAAAGAGATGAACGGCCCGGCAACAACGATATCCAGTTTACCACTTTTGATGAGTTTGGGATAAGAGTTATGGCTATTGGTAAGGGGGATGGAGATGATACTTATAATCTGGTTATAACTGATGTGGTAGCCGGATCCGAGGCTTATCAAAAGGGATTAAAAGAAGGCGACAAAATTAATAAGGTAGGCAATCAAAAAGTTGAAGATCTGGAAACTTTGAAGGATCTTATAACAGAATTTTTGGATAACAACCGTCCGGTCATCTTGGAAGTAGAAACACAAGAGGGCGATAACAAACAAATCGAATTACAACAGTAAATTATTCGCATATGCTTCGTTTATTCACTTCAGGTATTATCTTTTTTTCTATGGCAGTTTTTGTTTCATGTTCAGGAACTCAAGAGTTGAGCCAGCAACCTGCCGAAGCCGAAAAAGAAGAAATGTTAACCCCATCCTGGTATGGTGAGGAGGTAGTTGATACTGACAGTTCAATGGTGGCATATGCGGCTGCTATTGACGATGATTCAGCTGCAGCGGTATCCAAGTCAGTGAGTGGCGCTGAAGCAGATCTCAAAGCCTATTTATCCGATAAACTTGAAGAAATCCGGTCAGAAGCGATTGAGGAATACGATTCTGCCAGCGGCTTGAATAGCCCGGGCTTTCTCATTGCCTTGCGCAAGGCTGACGGTGCCATTGATGATTTGGTCGCGACCGGCAGCACGGAGGCCAGGCAGGTGGAAGGCTATGATAGTTATCGCGGCTTTGCCGAAGTGAGGGTTCCCAAAGAGGAGTTGATAGGACAGCTCGACGAACAGCTGGCATCATATGAAAAAGCATGGAATGCAATGAAGGGATCAAAGGCTTTCCAAAACTTCTAGCGCTACAGTAATGATAATCTTATCCCCGGCTGGAGGGCCGGGAACAAGATATACCAGTATAAAAGGTGAATAAGATTACATGTTTTCGACAATCTTATCGCCGAATTCAGAACACTTCAGAAGCGTGGCATCTTCCATAAGCCGTTCAAAATCATAGGTCACTTGTTTTTGGCTGATGGAAGCTTCAATGCCTTTCTCAATAAGATCGGCAGCTTCGTTCCAGCCCAAATATCGAAGCATGATTACGCCCGATAAAATAAGAGAACCCGGGTTCACTTTATCCTGGCCGGTGTATTTTGGTGCTGTCCCATGGGTGGCTTCGAAAACGGCAAGCCCCGTATTATAATTGATATTGGAACCGGGGGCGATTCCGATACCTCCTACACAGGCAGCAAGAGCATCTGAAATATAATCGCCGTTAAGGTTCATGGTGGCGATAACATCGTATTCGTCGGGACGCGTTATAATCTGTTGCAGAAAAGCATCGGCAATGACGTCTTTAACGACCAGGCCGTTGGGTAATTTTGACCAGGGGCCTTCACCTATTATTTCTGCGTTATATTCTTCCCGGGCCACTTCATATCCCCAGTCTTTGAAGCTGCCTTCGGTAAACTTCATGATATTGCCCTTGTGGACAAGCGTTACATTGTCGCGATCTTGCTCAATAGCGTACTCTATTGCTGAACGAACAAGTCGTTTTGTTCCCTCTTCGGAAATGGGTTTAATTCCCAGGGAAGTAGTATCGGGGAAACGTATATTTTCAACTCCCATCTCATTGATCAGAAAGTCTTTCAGCTTTTTATTTTCCGGGGTTCCGGTCTGGTATTCAATACCGGCATAGATATCTTCTGTGTTTTCCCGGAAAATTACCATATCGGTTTTTTCGGGATGTTTGAGTGGGCTCGGCGTTCCTTTGTAATACTTTACAGGGCGGACACAGGCAAAAAGATCCAAATGTTGACGTATTGCTACATTGAGGGAGCGGATGCCGCCGCCAACAGGGGTGGTTAACGGTCCTTTAATAGCTACTTTATAGTCTTCAATTGCTTTAAGCGTATCTTCCGGCAGCCACTGGTCATCCCCATAAAAGTCCAC
>CAYXVW010000268.1:0-2910 GCA_964468695.1 uncultured Balneolaceae bacterium
CAACCAGTACTAAAGGAACTTCTCAAAAAACGATTTTAACGCCGGAACTTATCATCCGGGAATCATCTCAGAAGAAGCAATGATCTTAAAATTACCCCTTCCACTTGTTACATTGCTTTCTATATCTTTTACCCTGTATATAAATACTAAATTTTCCAAACCTAGCTCGATACCTCACTTCCCTGAACTTTAAATACCCAAGCCGGACCAAAGTCAGTATTTTCCCTCACTGCTTCCGGTACTTGTATAGTTAATCCTTCATCTTCTCCAAACTGCCATTCCAGAGGCCCATCATGACCCAACAATTTTACTTCGGAACCTTCTTCAGGGCGCAGCAAACTGAAGCTAATTGTTTCCCCGGGTTGCTCCAGTGAAATTCCATAATAAACCGGCTCCCCTTTTTGCTTGGTATAACGAATATCCTCCCCTTCTTTAAAACTATGTTGCAGTCGCTCGGTCTCGTATATCGCCTCGCTGTTAACCTCCATCCAGTCGCCCATCTTAGCCAGACGATCTACGCTGGCCTGGGGAATTAGCCCTTCTGCAGTGGGACCGACATTCAACAGGTAGTTTCCGCCCTTGGCAGCAATATCCACTAGGTTGTGGATAAGTGTTTCAGCTGATTTCCAATTATCATCGTTCTTTTTGTAGCCCCAGGTGTCGTTCATCGTCATACATGCTTCCCAGTCAAAGTCACTAGTACTTTCAAGGATCTCCTGCTCAGGTGTTCCAAAATCGCCGACAAATTCACCACCTTCCTCATTCATGCCCTGCATACCCTGTCGTCCGACGTCCACCCGATTGTTAATAATAAGCTCCGGCTTCATTTGACGCAGCCAAGTATACGTTTCAACCCCGTGCTCGTGGGTCCATTCCGGAATCCACTCACCGTCAAACCAGAGCACAGCGGGATCATATTTCTCCATCAGTTCTTTAAGCTGTGGCTTCATGTAATTCTCAACATACTGATCAAAATTGGGATTACTCTTCTCGTCCGTATTATAATCCGGGTAGTGAGGCGCCTGAGCATCGGGATGGTGCCAATCCATGATAGAATAGTAAAAACCCAGCTTTATATCGTGTTTATCAGCGGCCTTCTTCAGCTCGGCTAACAGATCCTGCTCAATAGCAGCAAAATCAACCGCGTCATATTTGCTTACTTCTGAATCCCACAACCCGAATCCATCGTGATGCTTGGATGTTATGATGATATATTTCATCCCGGCATCCTTGGCAATTTTCACCCATTCTTCCGCATCATATTGTTCCGGATTAAACTGCCGGGCATATTCTTCATACTCCGAAACCGGAATCTCGGCCCGATCCATAATCCACTCTCCGATTCCATCTATCTCCTGGCCATCATGCACACCGGCCGGAACTGCATAGGGTCCCCAATGGATGAACAGCCCGAACTTGGCCTCGCGCCACCACTCCATGCGTTCATTAAAAGCCTGCTCCGACTCATTAAGGATTTCCTCCTCGGTCAGCGTTTGCTGCTCTTCAGACGATTCCTTTGGCTGGCATTGCATCATGCCAAATGCTACTACCACAATTAAACAAAGTTTACTAATTATTTTCATTTTCAGATCCCTATTTGATTTATGATTTCACCTAATCCCTGCAATCTTAGGTATTTAAATTAAGAAACCCACCGTCTATCGGATAGTTCGTCCCTGTTATAAAACCTGCCTGATCAGAGCAAAGGTAGAGAACAAGTCCCGCCACTTCATCGGGCTCTCCCATACGTCCGATAGGCTGTGTCTGGGAGAGTTGTTCAAACATTTCATCTTCCTTTCCGGGATAGTTTTCCTTCAAAAAGCCATCCACAAAAGGCGTATGGATCCGCGCCGGTGAAATGCAGTTACAGCGGATATTATCATCGATATAATCTTTTGCTACCGAAAGAGTCATTGTTAAGACCGCTCCTTTACTCATGGAATAGGCAAAACGGTCCTCAATACCCACCGTTGCGGCCACTGATGCCATATTCAGGATCACGCCTCCGCCCTGTTCGACCATCTGATCTATGGAAGCGTACATACAATTATAGACTCCCTTCACATTGACATCATAAATCCGGTCAAAATCTTCCTCCTTCGTATCCTGTAGATTTCCTACATGGGCAATACCGGCATTATTAATCAGGATATCTACCTTTTGCTGCTGTTCAGTAATTTCATCAAATGTTTCTCGGACCTGCTGTTGATCGGCTACATCACAGTAAAAAAAGCTGCAGGCATATCCTTTATTCTTCAGCTCTCTGCAAACCGACTGCCCCGCTTCTTTATCATAATCCAGAATACAGACATGAGCCCCTGATTCTGCGAATTTATGACTAATTTCCTCTCCTATTCCGCTTCCTCCGCCGGTAACGACTGCGGTCTGATCATCAAATCGAATCTCCATTTATAACTCCTCCTTTATACTATTGTTTTATTTCTAATTTCCTGCCACACTGGTCCATCGGGATAGGCATATTCCTTCAAACTCTCCTCTTTTATTTCAATACTAAATCCCGGTTGATCTGGCAGCTTATAGTGCCCGTTTTCTATTTTAACCGGATCTTTAAAATGTTCGTGCAGATGATCCACATATTCAATCATCCGTCCTTCCCGGCTGCCGCTAATGGCAATATAATCGATCATTGAAAGATGCTGTACATACTCACAAAGTCCCACACCTCCGGCATGGGGACAAACCGGAATATCAAATTTAGCGGCCATCAGCATAATCGCTAAATTTTCATTGACGCCCCCTACCCTGCAGCTGTCGATCTGGCAAATATCCAGGGCGCCGGCCTGCATCAATTGTTTAAATATAATTCGGTTCTGGCAGTGTTCTCCGGTCGCTACTTTTAAAGGATTGATAGCCTCACCAATAGCGGCATGTCCCAGAATATAATCAGGG
>CAYXVW010000269.1:0-2716 GCA_964468695.1 uncultured Balneolaceae bacterium
ACCCTTTGATCAGCCTGATCAGCCATATACTCTGGATGGTTATGCGCCGCTGGATGAGCGGGAGGGATTTGAGCAATATGATGCCCGCCGTTCGTCTGGAAATGCCAATGATCTACGCGGAAAAATCTTACGCATCCGGGTGAATGAGAATGGCAGCTATGACATCCCGGAAGGGAACCTGTATCCGGAGGGGAAAGAAGGTACACGTCCCGAAATTTATGTACAGGGTAACCGAAATCCTTACCGCATATCCGTTGATCAGAAAAACGGTTATCTCTATTGGGGAGAAGTGGGTCCGGATGCCAGTAACGATAGCCTGGATACGAGAGGTCCCAAGGGATATGATGAGATTAATCAGGCCCGGGAAGCCGGCTTTTTCGGATGGCCGATGTTTATAGCGGATAATAAGGCCTATCACCGGTACGATTACGGCACTGGGGAGTCCGGGGAAGCATTTGATCCCGATAGTCCCCGAAATTTATCCCCGAATAACACGGGCATTGAAGAATTACCTCAACCGCAGCCGGCGTTTATCTGGTATCCATACGATGAATCCGAGGAATTTCCCCAGGTAGGTACCGGTGGACGGAATGCAATGGCAGGACCCGTTTACTACACAGATATGTATCCGGAGGAAACCCGACTGCCTGAATATTACGACGGTAAGCTGTTTATTTATGAATGGGTCCGCGGCTGGATTAAAGTGGTAACCATGCAGCCCAACGGAGATTATGATAAGATGGAGTCCTTCATGGCAGAAACAGATTTTACTGCTCCCATTGACATGGAAGTCGGTCCCGATGGCCGAATATATATTCTTGAATACGGCAGCGGCTGGTTTGCACAAAATGAAGATTCTGGCCTTTCACGAATCGATTTCAACGCCGGAAACCGTGCCCCGGTCATAGAAAACATCTCCGTTAATAAAACTTCCGGTACGTTACCGCTTGATGTTGTAGCTACCGTGGAAGCCAGCGATCCCGAAGGGGATCCATTGAGCTATACCTGGAATCTTGGAGATGGTACAATCCGTGAAACGGACGAGCCCACAATAGAGCATACGTATGAGGAAATAGGAGAGTATGCTATTACGGCAGAAGTCAATGACGGACAGGGCCATACGGAAACAAGTAATCCGGTTTCCGTATATGCCGGGAATAAAGAGCCTGAAGTTCATATAGAAATTGAAGGAAACAATACCTTTTACTTTCCCGATCAGCCGGTTTCATATACGGTTCGTGTGGTGGATGAAGGAGATACCTTGTCTTCAGATGCGCTCTCCAGTTTATTTGTTTCAGCAAATTATGTGGAAAGTGACGAGCTTGCCGAAGCTTCTGAGGGTCATCAGGAGGCTACCGAAACGATGAGTGGTCGTAACCTGATCGATTCCTACAACTGCCAGGCATGCCATGCGGTGGACTCAGAATCCATTGGTCCTTCCTATACAGATGTTGCTGAGAGATACCAGGATTCATCAGGTGTTGATTCTTATTTGATCGACCAAATTATTAATGGTAGCTCTGGCGTGTGGGGAGACCGAGCGATGCCGGCTCATGGAAACCTCAGTGAAGCGGATGCCCAACGAATTGTTTCCTGGATTATGTCCTTGGGTGATGATGAAGAATCCCAAGAGTCGTTACCTGCAAAAGGGGAACTCCAGCCGACGCTGGGTGAAGAACCTATCCCCAATGGAGTATTGGTGCTTTCTGCCAGTTATACGGATGAAGGAAGTGCTGATACCAAGCCATTAACAGGCAATACCCGTGTTTCATTGAGAAACAATAGTATAAATTTAAACTCGGCATCAGAACTGGAAGGTTACTCTTCTATGACTTTTGGAGGCAACTATTTATTAATAGCTCCACAGGATGAAGGATCCTTTAATTTGGGTAATATTGACCTGAGTGGAATATCTGCTGTTCAGATAATGACGGTTACCCAGCAAGAAGTAGAGGAGGAATATCTGTTTGAACTTCGACTGGGTGGTCCCGAAGGTAAAAAAGTGGGTGAAGCCGTTAGAAATAATGCAGGACAACAAACCGAACAAGGAGTGTTTGTAAGCCCTCTAACCATTTCATTAGATGAAGAGGCGATAGACGGATCTGGGGAACTGTATATTGTGAGTCGTCCCGTTGAAGAAGTAGCCTCTAGCCAAATAATTTTATCAGGAATTACTTTTCAAAACGAATAAAAAAGTAGTTTTTTCAGGAAATGACAGGCTGTACTGAGCTTTTAAAGGTTTAGTACAGCTTTTTTTATCCGGATTCATTTCGTGTTGCGGTTGCTACCGGTAGCAACCCTTAGGAAGTTGGCTTTTTTTTGCTAAAAGTTATGCCTCGTTACCCTTATATTCAGTAATGATTTTTAAAGAATATATCTTTTCCCGGATTTAGATTACTGCTTTCCCTGCTAATGGTCGACTCTAAAAAAGAGACGTTTTTTATTATCTTTTCACTTTGGCTCCTGGTATTTGCTGCCAGTAGTCAAATTATGATTATTGCCCCCATTTTACCCCGCATTAGCGAGCAACTGGCCGTTTCCGAAGCTCTTTTGGGTACGTTGGTAACTGCTTATGCTGTAATGGTAGGTCTGTGTGCATTGATAACCGGACCAATATCCGATAAAATTGGCCGTCGTAAAATATTGCTCATTGGAACGGGCATGATGGCTGCGGCACTTCTGATGCACGGTTTGATTACCAATTACCTGAGTTTCC
>CAYXVW010000270.1:0-2705 GCA_964468695.1 uncultured Balneolaceae bacterium
ACACTTCAAGCAGCTTACCTATTTTGGAACCAAGCCATACAATGATAGCAATAAATCCTAAAATACCACCCATTCCTTCCTGAATACTATCCAGGACTTCCTGGAAGTCCATACCGGCCCCCAAACCTACAAAAGCACTGACAATGAGAAGCGAGATAAAAGCATGAATTTTGAGCCTCATTACCAAAACAAGCAGAATTACAATGGCAATGAGCGTAATAAGTAATAAATAAAGCGGTTCCCCTATCATAGTGATTCGTTTAGTCGTTTATCATTTGATTTAGAATAATACGCTGACCGGCCGAGGTGATATCTTCCTGCGGATTTAACTCCGGTTTTATATAATCTATTCCCAATAGATCCAGTGCTGTTTCATAATATAGCGCTAGTCGGCTGTCGCCCCATACAACAATATTTTCAGGCTGAGTAATACACAGTTCTTTTAGTTCTGTCCCGATCAGCAGGCCACTCAGAAAGTCATAATTATCAGACGATTCTGAACTGTTGAGCAGATCATTTGCCCGGATCGTAAACAGCGAATGCAGCAGATTTTCCTCCTGTGATCGCTTAATTCCTTTTCCAAAATTTTGTCTGGGATTCATCTCTTCACCTTTCTCGACAGAGTTTGATAGTATACTTTTTGAAGATATTAAATCAAAAAGTTCTCCGGTCATATAGGTTTTAAATGCAATGATGGAGTTCTCTTTGACGAAAATATGCTTGCTATGTGTCCCCGCCAGGAGGAAACATCCGTTTTCTATATCCAATTTTGAGGCAAGCCCCAGGAGCTGTGTCTCTTCTCCTCGCATTACATCCTCTGATGAACAAACTCCAGATATTAGGTAGGTATTATGGGGAAATTCGCGGCTTTTCTTTATGAATTCCACGCTCAGCTTTGGTTTGCTTAGGGATATGGGAAGTTGGGAGTAGGAGAGTTCTTTCAGGCCGATACTTGAAGAAGCCATCCCGGATAAAACCAATGGCAATGAGGTCAGATCCTTTTCTGTCTGCTTTGACAACTCCGATATTTGATCTTTTAAAAATGACTGGTAAAAATCGATTCTGCTTAAAGGTCCCAGGTATTCAGACCATTGTTTGTACAGCTTTTTGATACCTGAAGCGTTGGAAATTTCGACAAGAGTCTTTCCGGAATCCCATTTCAAAAGTTTTAACCGAAACGAGGAAGTACCCCAGTCGCATCCAAGGAAATATGAGTCGGTATGTGGCGTAGTTAAATCCAGGGGAGAGGCTACCATTCGCTTATGGATCCATCTTCGTGCCGCCAAACCGGGTTGTGCCAGTCATGACCTTTTTGGGTGGCTTCCTTTACCTTCTCTTCATCGATCTCAATTCCTAATCCAGGCAGTTCATTTCTTTTTATATAGCCGTTCTCGACCCCAAATACTTCGGGATTGGCAAGATAATCCAACAGATCCATGCTGTCATCATGATAGTGAATGCCCAGGCTTGTTTCCTGTATCAGGGCATTGGGACTACAAAAATCAAGCTGAAGGGCAGAGGCAAAGCTTATGGGGCCGAGGGGACAGTGGGGAGCAATAGCGACATCATAAGCTTCTGCCATAGCAGCAATTTTACGGGTTTCCCAGATTCCTCCGGCATGACTTAAGTCCGGTTGAATAATATCCGCATATCCCTTTTCCAAAAGTGAGCGAAATCCCGATCGTCCATATAGCCGTTCCCCGGTAGCAATGGGAGCTGTGGTATGCTGGGAGATTACTTTCAGGGCATCCAGATGTTCAGATAAAACCGGCTCTTCAATAAACATAGGTTTCACCTGTTCCAGCTCTTTGACGAGATTTTTAGCCATCGCCTTGCGAACTCTGCCGTGGAAATCCAGTCCTATACTGATATCCCACCCCAAATGCTCCCGGATATCCGCTATTTTTTGAACGATATTTGATATCTGTTCCGGGGTTTCAAGCCATTCCACATTACCAACGGCATTCATCTTTACATGCTTAAAACCGGCTTCTTGTCGCTGCCGTATGGCTTCAATAAATTCTGAAGGCTCATCACCGCCAACCCAAGAATATACTTTCATCTTATCTCTTACCGGTCCCCCCAATAATTCATAGACCGGAACCCCAAGAGCCTTTCCTTTTATATCCCACAGGGCCTGTTCAATTCCCGAAATTGCACTCATAAGGATGGGACCGCCCCGATAAAAACTGCCCCTGTAAAGCGTCTGATAAATATCTTCTATGTGACCGGGATTCCGACCTATTAATACCTCTTTAAATTCTTCAACCGCTGCAGCAACCGTATCCGCTTTCCCTTCAATAACCGGTTCGCCCCAACCGACTATCCCATCGGATGTAGCGATTTTCAGAAACAGCCATCGCGGCGGAACCTTGTAAAGATTAATTTTTTCAATTGTACTCATTTAAAAAGAGAGATTTGGAAATATTTTTGCACTTTTGGATTTGTTACTGCCTTTATATAAAATTTTTTTTTGAATAGTCAAATACTTGAAAGTTGTTAAAAGTATTTTATCTTGTCCGAAAATGTTAGCGATAACAAAAAGGTTATTATTCAAATTTTTTGCATTACAGATGATACTTTTTCAAATTGGTTCCGATTGTCAAATATTTCAAGAGATCCTTTTCATTCAAATTATTAGTTAACGCTACATGGAATTTTCCACCATTGACACCATTGTATTCTGCGGCTATGCCTTACTCATT
>CAYXVW010000271.1:0-2510 GCA_964468695.1 uncultured Balneolaceae bacterium
ACGACAAAACAGTTAACAATCCTAAGATTATCCAGTGCCAGCGTTTCATGATGAGAGAATCAATTAAAATATACTATTTGCTGCTACAGAGGCCATATCAAATAACTGCACGAACAGATTTGGTGAAAGGCCGAAAATAACCGATGCAACGGCAGTTAACGTCAGAGGTACCACCATAAATGGACTGGCCTCGGTATGATCTTTTAGTTCCTCGCCTCCTTGGTGAAAATAGGCCCGTTTTATTATCGGGAAAAAGTAACCCACGTTAAGAAGACCACTGGTTACGAGAATAAGCACCGGGACTAACATGCTTCCTTGCAAAGCACCATATCCCAGGAACCATTTGCTTACAAAACCGTTGATCGGCGGAAATCCGGCCAATCCAAGGGAGCCAATCGTAAAGGCTGCCATAGTCCATGGCATAACCGAGGCAATTCCATTAAGTTGACTGATATATTTCTTGTGTAGATTTACCGCAATGGCTCCCGCGCAGAAAAAGAGGGTGATCTTCATAGTGGCATGGGCCGAAATGTGAAGTATGCTGCCGGTCATGCCCACCGGGGTGAGTAATGAGGCTCCCAATACAATATAGGAAAGATGACCGACGGTGGAATAAGCCAATCTCAATTTTAGATTATCCTGTCGAAATGCCAAGAGACTGGCCAGGATAATAGTGGCTGCAGCGACCACCATCAGTATATGATCCAATCCAAAATGAGCCATAACTTCAGGTCCGAATACAAAGCCAACAACTCGTATGACGCCAAAAACACCCGATTTAACGACGGCTACTGCATGCAGGAGAGCACTGACGGGTGTCGGGGCCGCCATAGCAGAGGGCAGCCAGCTGTGTATAGGGATCAGGCCGGCTTTGACTCCAACACCGCCGAGGAAGAGCAAGAAGATACTCACCGCCGTACCCGTGTTCAGCATTTCAGTCGTGAAAATGCCGCCTGCTTGAAAAGTGAGGGTGCCGGTTATAGAATACGTAATCCCGGCCGCAGCTATTAGAAGCAGTCCGGCAGTAAGGGTATAGGTTAGATATTTACGACCGGCGGAGACGGCCTCCTCGGTTTCCGAATGAATGACCAGCGGATAGGTTGCGATGGTGAGTATTTCGTAGAAAAGTATAAAGGTCAGCAGATTTCCGGAAAATGCAATACCGATAGTCGAGGAGAGGCAAACGGCAAAGCTGGCAAAATAGCGGGTTTGCTTTACTTCACCATGCCCGCGCATGTATCCGATCGAGTAAAATGATGTCAAAAGCCAGAGTCCAGATGCGATGACTGCAAAGAAGACGCCAATCGGATCTGCGGTCAATGCCAGTGGCAGATCGGGGGCGATCTCCCATAATACCACGCGGATGGTGTTTCCGGCTACGGCAGAGGGAATAAGCGTTATAACAAGCAAGAACTTTATGACAGCTGCCAGTACCGTCCATAACTCCCGCAGATTTGGTTTATTCGCGGATAGCAGGATGAGTGGTACTGCCGCGAGGGAGATTAATACAGCCAGTATGGGAATAATTGTTAAATCCATAAATTATCAGAAAATTCGCATTTATAATCCGCCGGGAAACATATTTTGGATCACGGTTACGATATAGGCATTAAATAATCCGACAATGATTAAAGATCCGGCTGCCAGCGCTGTGGTCCATAACATAGAGGGCTGGATCCGTGATGGTTGATGGTCAGTGGATATGTCAGAAGGTGCCTTTTTACCAGCGGGACGCATGTAAACTTTTTCAAGTACTCGAAAGAAATAGACGGCATTGAGCAGAGAGCTGAGCAGCAGCACGGTTAACAAAAGCCAACTGCTGTTTTGTATCGTACCAAGCGCCAGATACCACTTGCTGAAGAAGCCGGCCATTGGGGGAAGCCCCACCATCGACAAAGCGGCCGTTGTAAAGGCGGCCATCGTCCACGGATATTTTTTCCGGTAATCTTCGGTGAATTTGCCAATATTTGAGTGCCCCTCCTTATTTTGCAGATTTCCGGCTACCATAAAGAGGGTGCCCTTCATAAGTGCATGATTGAGTATGTGGAGAACCGCTCCGATAAATCCGTAGGGATTAGCCATGGCAATTCCCATTATTACATATCCAATCTGAGAGATACTACTGTAGGCTAGTAGTTTCTTGAGTTCACTCTGTGCTATCGCCATAATGGACCCGTAGAGAATACCGGCAGCTGCCAGATATCCCACGATTGTGTTAATGGGAACGGTTAGAGTAACCAGATTGTCACCAAAGAGATAAAGAAGAACTCTCAATAAAACGTATGCTGCAACCTTGGTTCCGATGGGAGCAATCAAAGCCGATGAAGCTGAGCTGGCATGAGTATAAGCATCCGGCAGCCATCCGTGCAGTGGAAACAAAGCCGCTTTAATGCCCATTCCCAGTACCATCAGGATTAGTCCGCCGATTACCGCTCTGTTACCGATAACCTGCGGCAGCATGGTGCTCATGTCCTGGATGTTGAGCGTACCGGTAACCATATAGAGAAAAC